>DATGPY010000126.1:0-4467 GCA_035304465.1 Acidimicrobiales bacterium
TGGATGACCTGGTTGCCGTCGCCGACGACGGAGTCGGTGACGTCGCCGGTCACGGACCCGCCCACGTCGCCGGTGGCGATCGTGGCGTCGGAGACGTCGCCGCCGACCTGGACGGCCCCGTCGCCGGTGTTCACCTGGGCGCCGTCACCGGCGGCGACCGCCCCGTCACCGGACACGACGTCGTTGTCGAAGGTCTGGTTGACGTCGCCGAAGGCGGTGATGTTCTGGTTGACCGAGTTGTCGACGGTGGTGTCCCGGTCGTCGATCGACGTGTAGTCGTTGTCCTGGAACTGCTGGTTCGTGACGTTCAGGACGTTCGTGTAGTGGTTGATCGACTCGATGGCGCCCTGCAGGCCGCCTTCGGCCAGGCCACCGCCACCGCTCGACGCCGGGGGCGGCGGGAGGGTCACGTTGCCGCTGCCGGCGAAGTTCGCCGCACCGCCCTGGGCCGCACCGCCGGTGTTGCCCTGGATGGCGCTGAGGACCCGCGGCATCTCGGCCTGGATGTCCTGGCTCGTCACGTTGCCGAGCCCGTTCTGGTTGAGGAAGCCCTCAGGATCCTCCTGGAAGGCCGCCTGCGTGTCGTTGTCGGTGAAGATGCTGATGAGGGTGTCGAGGAGGGACATCGCTTCCTGCTCCTGATCGTTCGGCGGCCACCCGCCTGTCGGTACGTTGCGTGAGCAGACGGTAGGTCTCCGTCGCCCGGCGGGGATCGGGGATCACCCCCGTCCGCGCCCCCCACGCCCGTAGGGGATCGAGGGGGCGGTCCGGGGATCCCCGAGCGCGGTGCCGCCGGGGCGCGACGGTGGCCCGGGCGAAGGGACCCGGGCCACCTTCTGGGGGGAGGCGTCGATGCCGTGCCGTCGCGCTCGGGGAGGTCAGAACGACCCGATGTCGAAGTCGTCGGGGTCGCCGGAGGCGAGGTCGTCGTCGAGGTCGTCGAGGTCGTCGAGCTCGTCGTCGGCGTGCAGGCCCGCCGGTTCGTCGTGGAGCTGGCCGAGGGGGTCGTCGAGGCCGCCGTCGTCGGGGCCCTCGGCGAGCTCGACGCCGGCGAGCCCGTCGTCGCCCGCCGTGGCGTCGAGGGCCGGGCCCTCGTCCGGTGCCTCGTCGAAGGTGGGGTCGTCGACGTCGCCGCCCCGGCCGAACGACAGCGACGTGGCCTCGCCGCCGTCGTCGCCCGCCGGTTCGGCGGCGAACGGCTCGCCGGGCGCGGCCGGTGCCGGGGGCTCGCCGGGGGGTTCGGCGTCGAAGTCGGCGGTGACGTCGCCGAACGAGCTGTCGGCACCCGTGACGGTCGACGACAGCGCCGCCTGCGCCTGGTCGGGGGGCAGGGTGTCGGCCACCAGGCCGACGGCCTCGGACAGGTCCGCGGGGTCGACGTCCTCGAAGCCGAACCGCGCGAGGTAGGCGCGTGGGTCGGCGTTGTACGCAGCCTGCTCGGCCGGGTCGAGCATCACGCCCCGCAGCACGTCGAGCAGTGACATGCCGGTCATCCTGTCCTCCCTGGGCTCCGTCCCCGTCGGCGATCGGGGACCTCATCAGGTTACGGAGGACCCCCCAGGGGGGGCATCGGGGATCACCCCCACGCGTCCCCGATCACCGACGCGGTGTGGGCGGGGGTGTGGGCGGGGACGCAATTGACACGTGCTTGCCGTTGCCTTTCAACTGTCGCCGTGCCCACGTCCCTCGTCATCGTCGAGTCACCGGCCAAGGCGCGCACCATCGCGCGCTTCCTCGGCGACGACTTCAAGGTCGAGGCGTCGATCGGGGCGGTCCGTGACCTCGAGCCGAAGGGGCTGGCGGTCGACGTCGACAACGGGTTCAAGCCCACCTACGTCGTGCCGCCGGGGAAGCGGGACGTGGTGAAGCGGCTGAAGGCCGCACTGGCCGAGGCCGACGAGCTCTACCTCGCCACCGACGAGGACCGCGAGGGGGAGGCCATCGCCTGGCACCTGACCGAGGTGCTCAAGCCGCAGGTCCCCACCAAGCGGATGGTGTTCCACGAGATCACCCGGCAGGCCATCGAGCAGGCGGTGGAGCGGTCGCGCGACATCGACCACGGTCTGGTCGACGCCCAGGAGGCCCGCCGCATCGTCGACCGGCTGTTCGGCTACCCGGTCAGCGAGGTGCTGTGGCGGAAGGTCTCGACCGGTCTGTCCGCCGGCCGGGTGCAGAGCCCCGCCATCCGGCTGGTGGTCGAGCGGGAGCGCGAGCGCATGGCGTTCGTGCCGGCCGACTACTGGGACCTGCGGGCGGCGTTCGCCACCGACCCGGCGTTCACCGCGGTGCTCGTCGGGCTGGACGGCGCCCGGGTCGCCACCGGCAAGGACTTCGACAACCAGGGCCAGGTGCGCCGCGACGGCGTGACCGTCGTCGACGAGCGGGCCGCCCGGGCGCTGGTCGAGGCGCTGGACGGCGCGACCTTCACGGTCACCTCCGTCGAGGAGAAGCCCTACCGCAGCTCGCCGAAGCCGCCGTTCATCACCTCGACCCTCCAGCAGGAGGGCGGCCGCAAGCTCGGCATGACCTCGCGCCAGGTGATGAGCACGGCCCAGAGCCTCTACGAGAAGGGCTACATCACCTACATGCGCACCGACTCGGTGACGCTGTCCCAGGAGGCCCTGGCGGCGGCCCGGTCCCAGGTGCGCGACCTCTACGGCGAGCGCTTCCTGCCGGACGCGCCCCGCACCTACCGGGGCAAGGTCAAGAACGCGCAGGAGGCGCACGAGGCCATCCGCCCCGCGGGCGACCGGTGGCGCACGCCCGACCAGCTCGCCGGCGAGCTGTCCGGCCCGGAGCTGCGGCTCTACGAGCTCATCTGGAAGCGGACGCTGGCCTCGCAGATGGCCGACGCCGTCGGCAAGACCGTCACGGTGCGCATCGAGGCGCCGGTGGTCCGCGCGCCCGACGGGATCGACGTCGAGACCACCCACTGGACGGCGTCGGGCCGCACCATCACCTTCCCGGGCTACCTGCGGGTCTACGTCGAGGGCTCCGACGACCCCGACGCCGAGCTCGACGACCGCGAGCGCCTGCTGCCCGAGCTCGAGGAGGGCCAGCGCCTGCCCGACCCGACGATCGAGCCGCAGGGCCACACCACCCAGCCCCCGCCCCGCTACACCGAGGCGTCGCTGGTCAAGCGCCTCGAGGAGCTGGGCATCGGCCGGCCCTCGACCTACGCCTCGATCATGCAGACGATCCAGGACCGCGGGTACGTCCGCAAGCGGGGCCAGGCGCTGGTGCCGACCTGGTCGGCCTTCGCGGTCGTGCAGCTGCTCGAGGCCCACTTCACCTCCGAGGTCGACTACTCCTTCACCGCCCGGATGGAGGACCTGCTCGACGAGATCGCCGCCGGGCGGCGCGAGCGGGAGCCGTTCCTGCACGACTTCTGGTTCGGGCGCAACGGCAACGGCGACGGGGTCACCGGCCTGACCGCGCTCATCGAGGCGGCCATGGCCAACGCCGACCCCGCGCAGGTCAACTCCATCCCCATCGGGAAGGACCCCGACGGCAACGAGATCGTCGTCCGCAACGGCCGCTACGGCCCCTACGTCAAGCGGGGCGAGGACACCGCCTCGGTGCCCGAGGACCTGGCGCCCGACGAGCTGACCGTCGAGAAGGCGCTCGAGCTGCTGTCCGCGCCCAAGGGCGACGAGCCGATCGGCCGCGACCCCGAGACCGGGTTGCCGGTCTACGCCAAGTCGGGCCGGTTCGGCCCCTACGTGCAGCTCGGCGACGCCGACACCCTGCCGGAGGGCGAGAAGCCCCGCACGGCGTCGCTGTTCAAGTCGATGTCGCTGTCGACGATCACGCTGGAGGACGCGCTCCGGCTGCTGTCCCTGCCCCGCACGGTCGGCACCGACCCCGACACCGGCGAGGAGATCGTCGCCCTCAACGGCCGCTACGGCCCCTACCTCAAGCGTGGCAGCGAGACCCGCAGCCTGGCCAGCGAGGAGGAGCTGTTCACCGTCACGCTGGAGGAGGCGCGGCGGCTCTTCGCCGAGCCCAAGCGCCGGGGCCGGCAGGCCGCAGCGCCGCTCCGGGAGCTGGGCGACGACCCGGTGACCGGCCGCCCGATGGTCGTCAAGAGCGGCCGCTACGGCCCCTACGTCACCGACGGCGAGACCAACGCCTCGCTGCGGGAGCGCGAGGGCGACACGGTCGAGGGCCTCACCCCCGAGCGGGCCGCCGAGCTGCTGCAGATGCGGCGCGAGGCCGGCCCGGCGAAGAAGCGGGGCACGCGCAAGAAGGCGGCGGCGAAGAAGGCCGCCAAGAAGACCGCCTCGAAGTCGACCAGGAAGGCGCCGGCGAAGAAGACCTCGACGAAGAAGACCTCGACGAGGAAGGCCGCCGCCAGGAAGGCGGCGTCGGGCAACGGGCGCTCGCCCGACGCCGACGGCGCCGACGGGTCGTCCTGAGCGCCGGCGCCGTGGCTCGCTTCATCGTGTTCGAGGGCGGCGAGGCCAC
>DATGPY010000127.1:0-2945 GCA_035304465.1 Acidimicrobiales bacterium
CCCGCAGGAAGGCGGCGCCCACCGCCCGGCCCTCCTCCGGCCCGTCGAACTCGCCGATGTCGGCGCCGGCGGCGAAGATCCGGTCGCCGCCGGTCACGACGACCGCGCCCGGCGGGTCGTCGGTCAGGCGCCGGGCCACCGTCTCGAGCTGCCCCAGCAGGGCCGTCGACAGGGCGTTGACCTTGGGGTTGTCGAGGCGGACCACCGCGACGCCGTCGGCGCGGCGCTCCAGGTGCACGAGGGTTGCGTCGGCCATCGCCGGGACCCTAGTTCCGCTCAGGCCCGGTGGTCCTCGGCGAGGAGCTCGTCGGCGGCCGTCCAGGGGTCGAGGTCGCCCGCGGCGACGGCGGCGGCCAGCTCGGCCGCCCGCTCGCCCGTGGTGACCGCCCGGGCCCGCTCGAGCACCCGGGCCACGACGAGGCGGGTCACCTCCTCGGCCGCCCGCCGCCGGCGCCGCTCCTCCAGCTCGCCGGTCGCCTCGAGGTGCCGGCGGTGGTCGAGCACCGCCTGCCACACCTCCTCGACCCCGTCGCCGGTGGTGGCGGTGGCGCACAGGACCGGCGGCGACCAGCCGCTGCGGGGCTGGGCCATGGCCAGCATCCGCCGCAGGTCCCGGGCGGTCTCGTCCGCCCCGGGCCGGTCGGCCTTGTTGACGACGAAGACGTCCGCGACCTCCATGAGGCCCGCCTTGTTGGCCTGGACCGCGTCACCCCAGCCCGGGGTGACCACGACCATCGTCGTGTCCGCGTGCCCGGCCACCTCGACCTCGACCTGGCCGACGCCGACGGTCTCGAGCAGCACCCAGGGGAAGCCGGCGACGGTCAGCACCCGTACCGCCTCGGGCGCGGAGACGGCGAGGCCGCCGAGGTGGCCGCGGGTCGCCATCGAGCGGATGAACACGCCGTCGTCCAGCGCGTGGTCGCCCATCCGCACCCGGTCGCCGAGGATGGCGCCGCCGCTGAACGGGGACGACGGGTCGATGGCCAGCACCGCCACCCGATCGCCCCGCCGGCGCACGACGCCCACCAGCGCGCTGGTCAGCGTCGACTTCCCGGCGCCGGGGGCACCGGTGATGCCCACGGTGTAGGCGTCCCGCCCGAGGCCGTGGCCGGCCCGGCCGACGGCACGGGCGTCCTCGCCGCCCCGCTCGACCATCGACAGCAGCCGGGCGAGCGCGGCGCGGTCGCCGGCGCGGGCGGCGTCGAGCAGCTCGGCGGGGCGGGGGCGCGGCACGCGTGGGACGGTACCGCCGCGACCGGTCAGAGGCTGACCGAGGACTCGGCCGGGGCGCTGACGTCGACGACCTCGGTCACCCCCGGCACGCGGTCCTTCAGGATGCGCTCGACACCGGCCTTGAGGGTGACGGTGGACGCGGGGCACGAGACGCAGGCGCCCACGAGCTCGACGGTGACCACGCCGGTCTCCTCGTCGACGCCCCGCAGGAAGATGTCGCCCGCGTCCGCCTGGATGGCAGGGCGGATCAGCTCGATGACCTCGCGCACCTTCTCGGTCTCGACCACCTGGTCTCCTCGTGTCGCGGCAGCGCCGACCGATGCTGGCAGAGCCCGCCGCCGAGGGGCAACACACGCCGGGGGCACCGTGTTCCCGGCCACGGCTAGCGGCGGTGCCCCGGGTCTGCCAGCCTGGGTCGATGACCGCGGCGCTGCTCGCCCACCAGGGCGGTTGGGACGAGATCCTCATGGTGCTCGTGCCGGTCGGGCTCTTCGCCGTGCTGCTGCGGGTCGCCAACAGCCGCGCCCGCGGCACGGACGACGAGCGGCGCGACCGCCGGTAGGGGCCGGGCGTGGCGCGCCTCTCGGTCGAGCACGACCACGACCCGGCCACGCTGGCCGGGCTGCTCGCGCCGCGGGACGACGTCGTCGCCGAGGACCGGGTCGACGGCGAGGGCCCGGACGGTGACGGCGCCGTGGCCGGCCGGTTCGCGCTGGCGCACGGCCCCTTCGCCCGCTACGAGCGCACGGTCGAGGTGCACGGGGACCGGATCACCGAGCGGTTCGACTACGCCCTGCCGCCCGGCACCTGGCCGTTCCTCGTGGACCTGCCGATCCGGTGGGCGCTGCGGCGCCCACCCCGCGGCGGGCGGCTGCCCTGGTGGTACCCGCCCCAGCGGCCCGACGCCCGGGCCGCCACCGTGCTCGGGCTGCTGGCCACGCTGTCGCTGGTCGTCGGCTACCACGGCACGCTGCTCACGCAGACCATGACCTTCGCCGCCGACGAGTTCGGCGCGGGCACGGCCGCCCAGGGCGACGCCTTCGCCGCGGTGCGGCTCGGCGGCATCCTCGCCGTGGCGCTCGGGGCCGCCGCCGACCGGCGGGGCCGCCGGCGCATCCTCACGCTCGCCCTGCTGGTGTCGGCGGCGGCGACCGTGGCCGGCGCGTTCGCGCCGAGCCTGGCGGCGCTCGCCGCCACCCAGACCGTCAACCGGGGTGCGTGGGCGGCCTCGAGCATCATGCTCGGCGTCATCGCCGCCGAGGAGATGCCGGCCGGCGCCCGGGCCTACGCCGTGAGCCTGCTGTCGATGACCGGCGCCCTCGGCGCCGGCGTCGCCCTCTGGCTGCTCCCGCTGGCCGACCTCGGCCCCCGGACCTGGCGCCTGCTCTACCTGCTGCCCCTGCTCTTCGTGCCGGTGATCCTCCACTTCGGCCGGCTGGTGCCCGAGAGCCGGCGCTTCGTGCGGCCCCACCGCGACCTGCCGCTCGCCGGCCACCGCGGGCGCCTGGCGCTCCTCGTCGGCGCCACCTTCCTGCTCAACGTGTTCACGGCCCCCGAGTCGCAGTTCCGGAACGAGTTCCTGCGGGACGACCGGGGGATGTCGGCGGCGATGATCTCGCTGTTCGTCGTCGTCACCACGACGCCCGGGTCGATCGGCATCGTGGTCGGCGGGCGGCTCGCCGACGTCCGGGGCCGGCGCCTCGTGGCCGCCA
>DATGPY010000128.1:0-2947 GCA_035304465.1 Acidimicrobiales bacterium
GATGTCGCCCTGCTTGAGGTCCTGGAAGTCGGACAGGCCGACGCCGCACTCGTAGCCGGCCTGCACCTCGCGGACGTCGTCCTTGAAGCGCTTGAGCGACTGGATGGTGCCCTTCCAGATGACGGTGCCGTCGCGCAGGAACCGCACCTTCGAGTTGCGGGTGATCACGCCGTGGGTGACGTAGCACCCGGCGACCTTGCCGACCCGCGGCACCGAGAACACCTCGCGGACCTCGGCCTCGCCGGTGACGACCTCCTCGTACTCGGGCTCGAGCATGCCGACGAGGGCGTTCTCGATGTCCTCGAGCACCTGGTAGATGACCTCGTAGGTGCGGATCTCGACGCCCTCGGCCGCCGCCATCTCGCGGGCGGTGCGGTCGGGCCGCACGTTGAAGCCGATGATCGTCGCGTTCGAGGCCGCGGCCAGCTGGACGTCGCTCTTGGTGATGCCGCCGACGCCACGGGACACGAACGAGAGCTTGACGTCCTCCCGCTCGAGCTTGCGCAGCGACTCGGTGAGCGCCTCGAGCGAACCGGTGACGTCGGCCTTGAGCACCAGGTTGAGCGTGGCGACCTCGCCCTGCTGGATCTGCTCGAAGATGTCCTCGAGCTTGGCGCCGCCGCTGGTGACCGCGGCCTCACGGCCCAGGCTGGCCACACGCTGCCAGTGCTCGCGGGTCTCGGCCGCCGAGCGGGCCATCTTCTCGTCGGGCGCCACCACGAACCGGTCGCCGGCGTCCGCGACCTCGCTGAGGCCGAGGACCTGCACCGGCGTCGAGGGGCCGGCCGACTTGACGTTCTTGCCCCGGTCGTCGATGAGGGCGCGGACCCGGCCCCAGGCGGCGCCGGCCACGACCGGGTCGCCGACCTTGAGCGTGCCCCGCTGCACCAGCACCGAGGCCACCGGTCCCCGGCCGACGTCGAGGTTGGCCTCGAGCACGATGCCCGCGGCCCGCCCCTTCGACGTGGAGACGAGCGGCGGCTCCTGGACGTCGGCGACGAGCAGCAGGGTCTCCAGCAGGTCGTCGATGCCGGTGCCCTGCAGCGCGGAGACCAGCACGACCTCGGTGTCGCCGCCCCAGTCACTCGGCACGAGCCCGTTCTCGGACAGCTGCTGCTTGACCCGGTCGGGGTTGGCCTCCTCGCGGTCGATCTTGTTGATCGCCACGACGATGGGGACGCCCGCGGCGCGGGCGTGGTCCAGCGCCTCGACCGTCTGCGGCATGACGCCGTCGTCGGCGGCCACGACCAGGACGACGATGTCGGTCGCCTGGGCGCCACGGGCCCGCATGGCCGTGAAGGCCTCGTGACCCGGCGTGTCGATGAAGGTGATGCGGCGGCCGTTCTTCTCGACCTGGTAGGCGCCGATGTGCTGGGTGATGCCGCCGGCCTCGCCCTCGACCACGTTGGTGTCGCGGATGCGGTCGAGCAGCTTGGTCTTGCCGTGGTCGACGTGGCCCATCACCGTGATGACCGGCGGGCGCGGCTCGGCCTCGTCCTCGGGGACCTCGCCGAACAGCTCGTCGAAGCCGAGCTGGCGCTGCAGCTCGACCTCCTGCTCCTCGCCGGGGTCGACCAGCCGGATGTCCGCACCGATCTCGGCCGCGAAGAGCTCGATCATGTCGTCGGTCAGCGACTGGGTCGCCGTGACCATCTCGCCCTGCTGCATGAGGAACCGGACGACGTCGGCCGCCGTGCGGTTCAGCTTGGGGCCGAGGTCCTGGGGCGTCGAGGCCCGCTCGATCACCACCGTCCCCTCGGGCACCGGCGCCGACGCGGGCGTGTAGGTCGGCGCCTCCATGGGCTGCAGCTCCTCGCGGCTGCGACGGCGACGACCCCGGCGACGGGGCGGGCGCTGACCGCCGCGCGGGCCGCCGGGACGGCCACCGAACGCACCGCGGCCGCCGCCACCACCGCCCCCGAACGGGCGGCCGCCGCCACCACCGGCACGGCCGCGACCACCGCCGGCGGGTGCGGCCGGCCGGCCGCCGCCGCGACCCGCCGCGGGGCCGCGACCGCCCATGCCGGGCGGCGGCGGGATGGGCTTGCCGGACGGCGACGTGGGCGGTCCGGGCGGCGGCGGGATGGGCTTGCCGGACGGCGACCTCGGCGGCGCGGCGCGACCGGCGGGCGGGCGGGGCGCCCCGGGCGGCGGTGGGGTGGGACGGCCGGCCGGAGGCGGCGTCGGGCGACCCGGCGGCGGCGGGGCCGGCCGCGGCGGGCGCGGCGGAGCGCTCGCGGGCGGCCGCTGGGCGGCCGGCGGGCGGGGCGGGGCGGGCGGGCGCGGCGTCTGGGGCGCCTCGGCGGGCGCCGGCGCTCCGGCGGAGGCGGCCGGCCGAGCGGCACCACCCTCGCGGCGCTGCCGGTGCTCGCCGCCCGAGGAGGTGACGAGGCGGCTCGGCGGCGGCGGGGGCGGGACCGGCCGGGCGGGGCGCGGCGGCGCCGCCGGCGGCGTCGCCGGCCGGGGCTGCCACCCCTCGTCCTTGCGGTCCTCGCCGCGGTCGCGCGGCGGCGCCGGCGGGCGCGGCGCGGGCTTGGCGGGCGCACCCGAGGAGGTCGTGGGGGCGGCCGCGGCGGGCGCCTCGGGCTGGTCGGCCGGCTTCTCGGCGGTCTTCGTGGCCTTGGTCGCCTTCGCCGCCTTCGTGGCCTTGGCGGCCTTGGCCGCCGTCTTCTTCGCCTTCGAGCTGGACCGGCTGTCCGCGCGCGACTCCTCGGGCTGCTTCGACCGGATGAGCCCGTCACGCTGGGCACGTCGGCGGACGCGGTCGGCCTGCGCCTCCTCGATGCCCGAGGAGTGCGTCTTCACACCGATCCCCAGCTTCAGTGCGAGCTCGAGGGTTTCCTTGTTCGTCATCCCGAGCTCTTTGGCGAGCTCGTGGACCCGGATCTTCGCTGCCAAAGTTGTCTCTGACCAGCCCTTCGTCGTCTCTCGGGCGCGTACCGCGCAC
>DATGPY010000129.1:0-7159 GCA_035304465.1 Acidimicrobiales bacterium
GTGTCCGAGATCGACAACCACGGCGAGTGGCACCTCGCGACGGTGGGCGTGGCCGCCGTCGCCTCCAGCCACGGCCACCTGGTCGGCCTGCTCGACGACGTCGAGCGGTTCGTGTGGTCGTTCCCCGAGGTCGAGGTCCTCCGGGTCAGCCGCTACTGGATCGAGGAGGCAGAGGCATGAAGCGACCGGGTACCGCCCGCGACTATCCGCGCACCGCGCGGCTGAACCACCTCGTCCAGGAGATCGTGGCCGAGGAGGTGGAGCGGCTCGACGACGACCGCCTCGGGTTCCTCACCGTCGTCAGCGTCGAGGTCGAGCCCGACCTGCGGCACGCGGTCGTCTACTACACGACCTACGAGGAGACCGAGGCCGACGAGGAGCTGCGGGAGGCGCTCGGCGAGCACCGGGCCCGCCTGCAGGCGGCCATCGCCCGGCAGGCGCGGCTGAAGCGCACGCCGGAGCTGGTGTTCCGTCCGGACACGGTGACCCGCACGGCCGAGCGGGTCGAGCGGATCCTCCGCGACATCTCCGAGGGCGCCGAGGGCCCGCCCGCAGGGAGCGAGGGCCCGTGACGCCCCGCCGTCGCGGCCCCCGCGCCGGGGCCGGGCCCAGCGGCGTCGCGGTCGTCGACAAGCCGGCCGGGTGGACCTCGCACGACGTGGTCGCCAAGGCGCGGGGCCTGCTCGGCACCCGCAAGGTGGGGCACTCCGGCACGCTCGACCCCGACGCCACCGGCGTGCTCGTGCTCGGCGTCGGTCGGGCGACCCGCCTGCTGCAGTTCCTGTCGGGGCTCGACAAGCGCTACGCCGGCGAGGTCGTGCTGGGCGTCGCCACGACCACGCTCGACGCCTCCGGCGAGGTCGTCGGCACCTGGGACATGTCGGGGGTCGGCCTCGACGACGTGCGCCGGGCGGCGGCCGGGCTGACCGGCGAGATCGACCAGGTGCCCCCGATGGTCTCGGCGAAGAAGGTCGAGGGGCGGCGGCTGCACGAGCTGGCCCGGGCGGGCGTCGAGGTCGAGCGCCCGCCGGTGCGGGTGCGGGTCGACCGCTTCGAGGTCGGCGAGCCCGTCGAGCCCGGGGTGTACCCGATCGAGGTGACCTGCTCGGCCGGCACCTACGTCCGCTCGCTGGCCGCCGACCTCGGCGCCGCGCTCGGCGGCGGTGCCCATCTGCGGGCGCTCCGCCGGCTGGCGGTCGGGCCGTTCACGATCGAGGAGGCCGTGCCGCTGGAGCAGCTCGCGCCCGAGCGGCTGCTGCCGCCGGTCGAGGCGCTGCGCGACCGGCCGCGCGCCACGGTCGACGACGACACCGCGGCGCTGGTGCGCAACGGGCGGGTGCTGGAGGAGGCCGCCCTCGGCGTGGTGCCGGGCGAGCCGGGCCCGTGCGCCGTCGTCGACCGGACCGGCGAGCTGCTGGCGGTGTACGTGCGCCACCGGGGCGACACGCTCAAGCCGGCGGTCGTGCTGGCGACGGGCTGACGGCCGCGGCGCGGCGTCCGCGCCGGTCGCGCCACCGCATCGGTAGGGTCGGGTGCGCTTCCGTCGACGACGAGGGGGCACCGATGACCGACCAGACCCACCCGTCCGAGCCGCCGGACCTGCCGGATCGCCCGCAGATCGCCGACTCGCTCCTCGACCTCATCGGCAACACGCCGCTCCTGCGGCTCAACCGGGTCACCGAGGGCCTGGCGTGCACGGTGGCGGTCAAGCTGGAGATGCTCAACCCGGGCGGCAGCGTGAAGGACCGGCCGGCCCGGGCGATGATCGAGCAGGCCGAGCGCGAGGGCCTCCTGAAGCCGGGCGGCACCATCGTCGAGCCGACCTCCGGCAACACCGGTGTGGGGCTCGCCATCGTCGCCGCCGAGCGGGGCTACCGCTGCATCTTCGTGGTCACCGACAAGGTCGCCCCCGAGAAGATCCGCCTCCTCGAGGCCTACGGGGCCGAGGTCGTCGTCTGCCCGGTGGCGGTCGAGCCCGACGACCCCCGGTCGTACTACTCGGTCTCCGAGCGCCTGATGTCCGAGATCCCCGGCGCCTTCCGGCCCAACCAGTACGACAACCGCTGGAACCCCTGGGCCCACGAGCAGACGACCGGCCCGGAGATCTGGCGGCAGACCGCCGGCGAGGTCACCCACTTCGTCGCCGGCATCGGCACCGGTGGCACCATCACCGGCGTCGCCCGGTACCTCAAGTCCCGGAACCCCGACGTGCAGATCGTCGGCGCCGACCCGGTGGGATCGGTCTACTCGGGCGGATCGGGCCGCCCCTACCTGGTCGAGGGCATCGGCGAGGACTTCTGGCCGTCGACCTACGACCCGTCGCTGGTCGACCGGGTCGTGCCGGTCAGCGACGAGGACAGCTTCCTCATGGCCCGGCGGGTCACCCGCGAGGAGGGGCTGCTCATCGGCGGCTCGGGCGGCACGGCCGTGGCCGCGGCCCTGGAGGTCGCCCGCGACCTGGGCCCCGACGACCTGGTCGTCGTGCTCGTCCCCGACTCCGGTCGCGGCTACCTGTCGCGGATCTTCGACGACGACTGGATGGCCACCTACGGGTTCCTGCGGACCGGCGAGCACACGGTGGCCGACGTGCTCGCCACCCGGCGCGAGGGCGTCCCGCCGCTGGTGTACGTCCACCCCGAGGACACGGTGCAGCGGGCGGTCAACGTCATGCGGGGCTACGGGTTCTCGCAGCTGCCGGTGGCGAAGGGGGAGATGCCGCTGGCCGCGGCCGAGATCATGGGCGCGGTCGACGAGCTGGCGCTCATGGAGCGGGCCTTCCGGGACCCGCACGTCCTCGACGAGCCGGTGGAGAAGGTCATGGGCGACCCGCTGCCCACGGTGGGCATCGGGCAGCCGGTCGCCACCGCGGTCGAGCTGCTCGACACCGCCCCGGCGCTCGTCGTGCTGGCCGGCGGCCGGCCGCACGCCGTGCTCGGGCGCGCGGACATACTCGCGTACCTGGCGCGGGCGGCGTCGTGACCGGACAGGACGAGCAGCCATGACCGCAGCGAGCGACCAGCGCGGGTTCGAGACCCGCGCCATCCACGTGGGCCAGGAGCCGGACCCCGCCACCGGCGCGGTGGTGCCGCCGATCAGCGTCTCGACGACGTTCGCCCAGATCGGCGTCGCCCGGCACCGCGGGTGGGAGTACGCACGCAGCGGCAACCCCACCCGGGCCGCCCTGGAGCGGTGCATCGCCTCGCTGGAGGGCGCCCGCCACGGCCTCGCCTTCGCATCGGGCCTGGCCGCCGAGGACGCCGTGCTGCGGCAGGTGCCGCCGGGCGGTGGCATCGCGCTCGGCGGCGACGCCTACGGCGGCACGTTCCGGCTGATCGACAAGGTCTACGGCGCGAGCGGCCACCCGTGGACCGCCGTCGACCTCACCGATCCCGCCGGCCTCGACCGCGACTGGCCGGCGGGCACCAAGGTGGTGTGGGCCGAGACGCCGACCAACCCCGCCATGGCGATCGTCGACATCGCCGCCGTGGCCGAGGTCGCCCACGCGCACGGCGCCTGGCTCGTGGTCGACAACACCTTCGCCACCCCGTACCTGCAGCAGCCGCTGTCGCTCGGGGCCGACGTCGTGGTCCACTCGTCGACCAAGTACCTGGGCGGGCACTCCGACGTCGTCGGCGGCGCCGTGGCGGTGAACGACGACGACCTGGCCGCGGGGCTCCGGTTCACGCAGAACGCGGTCGGCGCCGTGCCCTCCCCGGTCGACTGCTACCTCGTGCAGCGGGGCCTCAAGACGCTGGCCGTACGCATGGACCGGCACTGCGACAACGCCCGGGCGGTCGTCGAGATGCTCGTCGGCCACCCGGCCGTCGACCGGGTGCTGTGGCCCGGGTTGCCCGACCACCCCGGCCACGACGTCGCCAAGCACCAGATGCGGGACTTCGGGGGCATGGTGTCCTTCGTCCTCCGGGGCGGGGAGGAGGCGGCGGTGCAGGTGTGCGAGAGCACCGAGGTGTTCACGCTCGCCGAGTCGCTGGGCGCGGTCGAGTCGTTGATCGAGCACCCGGCCCGGATGACCCACGCCTCGGCGGCCGGTTCGCCGTTGGCCGTCGACCCCGGCCTCGTGCGCCTGTCGGTGGGCATCGAGACGGCCGACGACCTCGTGGCCGACCTGCGCGCCGCCCTCGACGCGGTGGCCTGACCACCCGGCGGGCCGGGTACCGGGCCGCGGGCCGGCGCCCGGTACGCTGCCCGCCCGATGGACGTCATCCGCGACCTGGCCGCCTGCCCCCGCCCTCCGGGTGGCACGGTGGTGACGATCGGGGCCTACGACGGCGTCCACGTCGGTCACCGCGCGGTGATCGACGAGGTGCGCCGCCAGGCCCGCGCGCGCGGCCTGGCCACCGCCGTCGTCACGTTCGACCGCCACCCGGCCTCGGTCGTGCGGCCCGAGTCCGCCCCCCGCCTCCTCACCGACCTCGACCAGAAGCTCGAGCTGCTCGCCGGGACCGGCGTCGACCACTGCCTGGTCATCACCTTCGACGAGGCCCGCAGCCGCGAGCCCGCCGAGGACTTCGTCCGAGAGGTGCTGGTCGGCTGCCTCAACGCCCGGATCGTCGTCGTCGGCGAGGACTTCCACTTCGGGCACCAGCGCCGTGGCAACGTCGCGCTGCTGCGCCGGATGGGTGCCGAGCTGGGCTTCGAGGTGGACAGCCGCGAGCTGGTCGACGCCGAGGGGCGCCCGGCGGGCGACGGCGGCAAGGTGTCCTCGACGGCCATCCGCAAGGCGCTGGCCGCCGGCGACCTCGAGTCCGCCAACCGCTGGCTGGGTCGCCACCACGAGGTGCGGGGGGTCGTCGACCACGGGGACAAGCGCGGGCGCGAGCTGGGGTTCCCGACGGCGAACGTGGCCGTCCCGGCCGAGATCCTCCTGCCGGCCGACGGCATCTACGCCGGGTGGTACGAGCGGCCCGACGGGTCGGTGCACGCGGCGGCGATCTCGCTGGGGCGGCGCCCGACCTTCCACCCCGAGGCCGACACCAGCCTGCTCGAGGCGCACCTGCTCGACTTCGAGGGCGATCTCTACGGCGAGGAGGCCCGGGTCCGGTTCGTCGCCCGCCTGCGCGGCGAGGAGCGCTTCGCGTCGGTCGACGCGCTGGTCGCGCAGATGGCCCGTGACTGCGCGGCGGCCCGCGCCCTCCTGACGCCGTCCTGACCGCGGCGGGTGCGGGCCCCGCGGCCGGCTGCCGCCGATCGTGGTCGGCGGACGGAGGTGGCCGCAGGCGGGCGGCGGGACGCAGAGGGTTGATCGTGGCCCACGACCAGGACGATCGTGACGGCGGGCCGGGCCCGGGCGCCGTGGCGGCGCGCGAGCGGGACGGCGGTGGACGGCCCACCGCCCGGCTGGTGCCCGACCCGGTGGCGCCCCCGGCGGGGGAGCCGATCGTCGGACCCGGCGACGCGCCGGAGACCGACCAGCTCGTGGCGGTGCCGCGCCTGGCCCGCCACGAGATCGTGCTCGACGACGACCACCGGGTCGGCGTGGCGGTGTGCGGGCAGGGCCTGCCGGTCGTGCTGGTCCACGGGTTCACGGCCGAGGGCATCCTCTACGCCCAGACGCTGTCCCGGCTGGTCCGGATGGGGTTCAAGGTCGTCGCCGTCGACGTGGCCGGCCACGGCGCCACGCAGGGCCTGCCGACCGGGGGCGACGACCTCGCCGCCTACGCCGGCCTGCTGCGGCGGGTGCTCGACGAGCTGGGGGTGCGCCGGGCGGTGTTCGCCGGTCACTCGATGGGCGGGCGCCTCGTCGCGGAGCTCATCGCCGAGGATCCGGAGCGGGCGGTCGCGGTGGTGCTCATCGACGCGGTCGTCGGCGACTGCTGGGACCGGCTCGTCCGGGTGTCGGTCGTCGTGCCGCCGGTGCTGCTCGGCCTGACCGCGCTGCTGGTGGCCGACACGCTGTCGACCCTGCCGGTCCTGCGCAACCCGTCCCAGGCGCTGAAGCTCGGCCGCCTCGTGGCGCCGACGCTGCTCGGGCACCTGCGCCGGCCGTGGCGGATGCTCGGGCCGGCCGTGTCGATGGTGCGGTCCCGGCCCAGCCGCGAGCTGCTCGACCGCCTCGGCGAGGCCGGCGTGCCGGTCGTCGTCATCCACGGCGACCGCGACCTGCCGGTGCCGTACGCCACCGCGGTCGACGCCGCCCGGCGCACCGGTGGCACGCTGGTGACCGTCAAGGGCGGCACCCACTCCTGGGTCCTGAAGGACCCCGAGACGCTGCCCGCCATCGTCGCCGACCTGCTCGACGGGCCGCTGGCCCGGGTGCGGGCCGCCGTGCTCGGTGCCGCGGGGCTGCACGACGGGGCGACGCCCGAGCAGATCGAGTCGGCCTTCCTCGCCCCCCACGCGCTCGTCCGCCGGCTGACGCCGCCGCTCGAGATCCGCACCGGGACGGTCCGCCACCGCCGCGCCACCTACTCCTGGACGGTCACGGCGCCGGTCGCCGCGGGCTGACGGGGCGACGCCGCCGGGTGGGGGAGCGACGGAACGTGGCCGCAGGTTCGCCGGTCCTCTCCGGGCGCTGGTAGCCTGATCTGACGCTCTGCACCTGGCGCAGGCGGCCGCGTGGTCGCCTCGGCACCCCAGCCGAGCCGGTGACGGGGCAGGGTAAGCAGTCACCCGACCTGAAGGATCAACGCGTGTCAGACCAGATCGACGCGATCAAGTCGAAGATCATCGACGAGAACAAGCTCCACGACTCCGACACGGGGTCGCCCGAGGTGCAGGTCGCGCTGCTCACGGCGCGCATCAACCACCTCAACGAGCACCTGGCGAAGCACAAGAAGGACCACCACAGCCGTCGTGGCCTGTTGCAGCTCGTCGGGCGCCGTCGGCGGTTGCTCGACTACGTCCGATCGAACGACGTCGAGCGCTACCGGCGGATCATCGCCAAGAACGGTCTGCGCCGTTGACCTGACGACCTGCTGCGGAGCGGCCCTCGGGCCGCTCCTGCCGCATCCACCCGCTGCCGGATGGTCCGGCGGCGGGGTTGACAACCAGACAAGCAACGGCAGCGTGGAGGTCAGCTGCCAGTCGCCGTTCCCCGCCCGACGCGGAGAGTGCCGACTGGGAACTGGCCCCGCTGCCCGATCCGGCGGAGGAGCCGCCGGGAAGGAGGACCAGCGAGATGGCTGATCCCGTCATCGTG
>DATGPY010000130.1:0-5095 GCA_035304465.1 Acidimicrobiales bacterium
CCCGCAGCTCGGCGCCCGTCCGCTGCGTCGGGCCATCCAGCGGCTGGTCGAGGACCCGGTCTCCGAGAAGCTCCTGCTCAAGGAGGTCCGGGCCGGCGAGATCGTCGTCGTCGACGTCGAGGACGACCCGGAGACGGGCGAGCGCAGCCTCACGTTCCGGACGGTCGAGGGGTTCGTGCCCCCGCCGATGGAGCTCGCGGAGGCCGGCGACGCCTGACCGGCGCGGCATCGACCACAGGCACACGTGCGGGGCCGCCTGGGTGCGGCCCCGCACCCGCGTCTAACCTCACGGCCGCCCTGCCCCGCGCCCACGCCACCGGTGTCCCGCATCCGTCGATCGATCCTCCTCGCCCTCCTCGCCGTCGTCGCCACGGCCTGCGAGGTGCGCACGCACGTGACCGTCGAGGTGGCCGAGGACGGCTCGGGCACCGTCGAGGTGGCGGTGGGCCTCGACCCGGCGGCCCTGGAGGAGCTGCCCGACCTCGACGGCGACGGGGCCCGGACCGCCGCCGACCTGGACGCGCTGGTCCGCGACGACGACCTCGTGGCCGCCGGGTGGACGGTCGAGCCGGCGGCCACCGACGGCGACGGCACGACCTGGGTGCGGGCCCACCGGGCCTTCGGCACGCCGGAGGAGGCCGAGCTGGTCCTGGCCGAGCTCACCGGCCCCGACGGCCCGCTGCGGGACATGCGGCTGGCGCGGTCGTCGTCCTTCGGGCGCGACCGGTTCGAGCTGTCGGGCACCGTCGACCTGCGGGCCGGCCTGGAGGCCTTCGGCGACGAGGCGCTGGCGGGCGTGCTGGAGGGCGAGCCGCTGGGCGAGGACGCGGCGGCGTTCGAGCAGCGGCTGGGGCGTCCGCTGGCGGACGTCTTCACCTTCGAGCTGACCGCGGCGCTGCCGGGCGGGACGACGACCTGGACCCCCCGGCTGGGCGAGGGGCCGGTCGAGGTCCGGGCGGGCACCACGGTCCACGACTGGCCGGTGCTCGCCCTGGCGGGCCTGGCGCTGGCGTCGTTCCTCGCCCTGGTGGCCGTGCTGGTCGTGCGGGGCGTGCGCGGCCGACGCGCGGCCTGAGCGGACGCCGGGCGTCGCCGGGGCCGACCCGACGCCACCGTCGCCGGGTCAGCAGCCGCCGAGCGCCGTGCGGCTGCCCGCCGGGGTGCTCAGGTGCCGGGGCTCGCCGCCGGGCGGCGTCACGGTCAGCTCGACCTCGCCGTCGGCGTCGTCCAGGCCCAGGTGGACGACCGGCGGCGCCCCGGCCGCGTAGCCGGTCGTGCTCGCCGCCCAGCCGGTGGCCCGGTGGTCGCCGGCCGTCGCCTCCACCCGGGTGCCGGCGGTCGCGGGCCCCAGCGCGACCAGGTCGACCTCGACCCAGGCGCCGGCGGCGCCGGTGGTGCGGAACAGCACCGAGGGCTCCGACGGCTCCCAGGCCACCATGAACACGTCCAGGCGCCCGTCCCGATCGAGGTCGGTGGTGGCACCGGTGACCCAGTAGCGGCCGGCCGCGGCCTCGCCGCTCGGCTCGAGGCGGGGGACGCCGTCCTCCGTGCCGGTGTTGCGCAGCACGAGCGGCGTGCCGTCGTCGGTGACGGCCGAGGTCACGACGTCGGGCCGGCCGTCGTCGTCGAGGTCGGCGACGGCGACGTGGGGCGCCTTGGTCGGCAGCGGCGGCGATCCGGCGGCCTCGGTGACGTCGTCGAGGGCGACGGCGCCCGGTTCGCTGCGGTTGAGGAGCACCCGCACCGGCACGGTCTCGCCGTCGTCGACCGTCGAGTTGAAGTGCTGACCGACGACCAGGTCGGGCCGGCCGTCGCCGTCGAGGTCGCCGATGTCGACGCCGGCCGGGTCGTCCTCGTCGCCGTGGGTGCGCCAGCGCAGCTCGGGGACCTCCTCGACCGTGAACCCGTCGGGCCCGCCCCGCAGCACGCGGGGGTCACCGCTGGTGACGACGTCGAGCCGCCCGTCGCCGTCGAGGTCGACGGTGGCGAGGGCGAGGCCCCGCAGGTCGTCGGGGACGCCCCAGTCGACGGTCGCGTCCTCGAAGTCGAACCCGCCGGCGTTGCGGAGCGCCAGGGTGGGGCCGTCGCCGAACCGGTCGCCGAGGACGAGCAGGTCGGTGAGCCCGTCGCGGTCGACGTCGAGCGCGGCGACCGACCGGGCGGCCGTCGTCGGGGCCAGCTCGGCGGCCGCCGCCCAGCCGTCGCCCCGGTTCTCGTAGACGGTGGTCGGGCGCTCGGTGAGCTCGTCGCCGGGCTGCGGGTTGCGGGCGACGACGAGGTCGAGGTCGCCGTCGCCGTCCAGGTCGGCGAAGGTCGCGCCGCTGGTGCGGGCGAGCTCGCCGGGGAAGCGGTCGTCGAGGCGGAACTCGTCGGGCCCGCCGAGCAGCAGCCGGTCGGGGGAGGGCCCCTCGGCCCCCCGCACCCGGTAGTCGGCCTCGTCGCGGTCGGCGAAGCCACCGACGAACAGGTCGGTCCAGCCATCGCCGTCGACGTCGGCCGTGGCGGCGGCGTGGCCGTACATGCCGAGGAGCGGCTCGACCAGTCCCACATCCCCGGTGACGTCCTCGAAGCCGAGGGGGCCCTCGCCGGTCGGCGCGCCACCCTCCGGCGCCGTCCAGCAGGTGGCCGCCGCCCCGGCGGGCCCGGGCTCGGCGGGTGCGGTCGTGGCGGGCGGCCCCGGGTCGGTGGCGGCACCGCCCGTCCCCTCGTCGTCGCCGCCGCTGCTGCAGCCCCACGCGAGCGCCAGCACCACCGCCGCGGCGAACGCTCGCCGCCGCTGTCCGTCCGTGTGCCCGCGCCCGTCCCGCCGTTCAGCCGTGCCGGCCACGCTAGGGCCCGCGCCCGTCGTTGTCACACCCCCTGCGTAGCGTGCGGCGCCATGGCCCGGGTGAAGACCGTCTTCCGATGTACCGCCTGCGGCGCGGAGGCCCCCAAGTGGGCCGGTTGGTGCAACGCGTGCGACGCCAGCGGCACCCTGGTCGAGGAGCCGGTGGCCGCGTCCCACGCCCCGGCCGTCGGGTTGGTGCGCCCCTCCACCCCCGTGCCGGTCGCCGAGGCGCTCGGCGACGCCACCGAGCCGGTGCCCACCGGCGACGTCGAGCTCGACCGGGTGCTGGGCGGAGGGCTGGTGCCCGGGTCGGTGACGCTGCTCGGCGGCGAGCCGGGCGTCGGCAAGTCCACGCTGCTCCTCCAGGCCCTCGCCTCGGTGGCCGAGCGGCGGGCCGCCGGGGGCGACCGCCGCCGGGCGACGTGCCTGTACGTCACGGCCGAGGAGTCGGCCCGCCAGGTGGCGCTGCGGGCCGAGCGGCTCGGGGTGCGCACGCCGTCGCTGTGGCTCGTGGCCGAGACGGCCCTGCCCCACGTCGTCGCCCACATCGACGCGCTGGCGCCCGACGTCGTCGTCGTCGACTCCATCCAGACGGTCCACGACCCCGAGCTGGGCTCGGCACCGGGCTCCGTCGGCCAGGTGCGGGGCTGCGCCCAGCAGCTGGTGCGCGAGGCCAAGGCCCGCGGCACCAGCGTCGTGCTCGTCGGGCACGTCACCAAGGACGGCGGCCTGGCCGGCCCCCGGGTTCTCGAGCACATGGTCGACACGGTGCTCAGCTTCGAGGGGGAGCGCCACCACGCGCTCCGCATGCTGCGGGCCGTCAAGCACCGCTTCGGTGGCACCCACGAGCTGGGCCTCTACGAGATGGGCGACCGGGGGCTCGTCGGCGTGCCCGACCCCAGCGCCCTGTTCCTGGCCGACCGCCAGCCGGGCGTGCCGGGATCGGTCGTGGCGCCGGTCCTCGACGGCCAGCGGCCGCTGCTCGTCGAGGTGCAGGCCCTGGTCGTGCCCAGCGGGGCCCCGTCGCCCCGTCGCACGGCGCAGGGGGTCGACGCCGGCCGCCTCGCCCAGGTGCTGGCGGTCCTCGAGCGCCACGCCCGGCTCGACCTCGGCCGAGCCGAGGTCCACGTCGCGGTGGCCGGCGGCGTCCGGGTGCCCGAGCCGGGGGTCGACCTGGCCGTCGCGCTGGCGGTGGCGTCGTCGGCCACCGGGCGGCCGGTGCCGCCCCACCTGGTCACCTGCGGCGAGATCGGCCTGGGTGGCGAGGTGCGGCAGGTGCACCGCACCGACCGTCGCCTCGCCGAGGCGGCCCGGCTCGGCTTCACCAGCGCCGTCGTGCCCCGCTCGGCGCCCGAGGCGCCGGCGGGGATGCGTCTGGTGCGGGTCCGGTCCATCGCCGAGGCGCTGCGCCCGGTGCCCGAGCCGGCGCTCGCCGGCTGATCGCCGGGCCGGTCGCGCGCGGCCGCTGGCAGGGCGGTCGCGGCCCGCGCACTACCATTGCGGTGTGGTGAACCGCCCCAGCCCCGAGCTCCTCTCCGCGCTCGCGGCCGTGGCGCCGGGTACGCCGCTGCGCGAGGGCATCGATCGCATCCTGCAGGCGAGCAAGGGTGCGTTGATCGTCATCGGTGACGGGCCCGAGGTGCTGAACATCTGTTCGGGCGGCTTCCTCCTGGACGCGGCCTTCAGCCCGCAGCGCCTGTCCGAGCTGGCCAAGATGGACGGCGCGATCATCCTGGCCAGCGACGCCAGCCGCATCGCCCGGGCCAACGTCCACCTGGTGCCCAACCCCAACGTCCCGACCTCGGAGACGGGCACCCGGCACCGCACCGCCGAGCGTGTCGCCCGGTCCATCGACGTGCCGGTGATCTCGGTGTCCGAGGACATGGCGATCATCGCCGTCTACGTGGGCGACGAGAAGCACCCGCTGGAGTCGATCCCCCGCCTCCTCGTGCGGGCCAACCAGGCGCTGCAGACGCTCGAGCGCTACCGGGACCGGCTCGACGCGGTCACGGCATCGCTGTCCGCACTGGAGGTCGAGGACCTCGTCACGCTGCGCGACGTGGTCAACGTCCTGCAGCGGACCGAGATGGTCCGCCGCATCGCCGACGAGATCAACGCCGACATCGTGCAGCTCGGCGTCGACGGCCGGCTGGTGGCCCTCCAGCTGGAGGAGCTGATGGGCGGCGTCGAGGACGACCGGCGCCTGGTCATGCTCGACTACTTCACGCCCGAGACGGAGTGGCACCTCGAGAACGCCATGGCGGCGCT
>DATGPY010000131.1:0-3651 GCA_035304465.1 Acidimicrobiales bacterium
CGAGTCGCTGAAGCACGCCCGCCCGACCTACCACGGCGACACGATCTACGCCGTGACCCGGGTGCTCGACAAGAAGGAGACCTCCGACGGCAAGCGGGGGATCATCACGGTCGAGACCAAGGGCATCAACCAGCGCGAGGAGGAGGTCTGCTACTTCCGGCGCAAGTTGATGGTCTGGAAGCGCGAGTTCGCCCCCGAGCGGCGCTTCCCCTACGGCGACGACGTCTTCGCGGGCGACTGACGCCGGGCGGGCGACGGCCGAGGAGGGGGGCACCGGTGGCACGTCGCATCCCCGCCGCCACCGAGGGCTTCGAGCACGGCGCGGCCGCCTACGAGGCGGCCCGCCCCTCCTACCCGGCCGAGGCCGTCGCCCACATCGTCGGCCACGGGGGGATCGGGCCCGGCCGGCGGGTGCTCGACCTCGCCGCGGGGACCGGCAAGCTGACCCGGCTGCTGGTCCCCACCGGGGCCGAGGTCGTCGCCGTCGAGCCGGTCGCGGCCATGCGGGAGCACCTGCGCGCGCTGCCCGGCGACGTCACGATCCTGGACGGCACCGCCGAGGCGATCCCGTTGCCGGACCGCTCCGTGGACGCCGTCACCGCCGCCCAGGCGTTCCACTGGTTCGACCCCGACCTCGCCCTCGCCGAGGTGCGCCGGGTCCTGCGGCGGGGCGGCCACCTGTTCCTCGTCTGGAACGTGCGGGACCGCCGCCACGACTGGGTGCGGCGGTTCGGTGACCTGCTGGTCGACGACCCCGAGGCCGAGCGGCCCTACGACAGCTACCACGACGTCGACTACGCCCGGGTGATCGCGCAGAGCGAGGGGTTCGGCCCGGTCGAGCTGTGGTCCCACGAGTGGGAGCAGCCCTGCACCCGCGAGCTGCTCGTCGCCCGGGCGGCGTCGGTCAGCGTCGTGGCGGCGCTTCCCGAGGGCGACCGGCGCCGGGTGCTCGGCCGGGTACGCCGGCTGGCCGAGACCCACCCGGACCTGGCCGGCCGGTCGTCGTTCCCCTTCCCGTACGTCACGCGCGTCCACCGCTGCCGCCGCCGGTGAGCGACGGGGCCCGGCGCGACCTCGACGGCCTGCACGAGGCCGTCCTCGCCTGGGGCGCGGCCAACCTGCGCGCCCTGCCCTGGCGGACGACCCGGGACCCGTGGGCGGTGCTGGTGTCCGAGGTGATGGCCCAGCAGACCGGGGTCGACCGCGTCGTGCCCCACTACCTCGCGTTCCTGGAGCGGTTCCCGACGCCCGCCGCCTGCGCCGCCGCACCGGTGGCCGAGGTGGTCCGCCGCTGGGCGGGGCTCGGCTACAACCGGCGGGCGGTCCACCTGCACCGCTGCGCCACAGCGGTCGTCGAGCGCCACGGCGGCGCCGTGCCCGACGACCTCGACGCCCTGCTGGCGCTGCCGGGCGTCGGCCCCTACACGGCTCGGGCGGTGCTGGCCTTCGCCTACGAGCGTCGGGTCGGGGTCGTCGACACCAACGTCGGCCGGGTGCTGGCCCGCTGGCAGGGGCGGCGGCTGCGGCCGGCCGAGGCGCAGGCGCTCGCCGACGAGCTGGTGCCGCCTGCGGGGGACGGGCGCCCGTGGCGGTGGAACCAGGCGGTCATGGAGCTGGGCGGGCGCGTCTGCGCCCGGCGCCGGCCCCGGTGCGCCGGCTGCCCGGTGCGCGCCTGGTGCGGCTGGCTGGCCGCCGGCCTGACCCCGCCCGACCCGGCCGACGGCTCGGCCGGCGTGAGCGCGCGGCAGCCGGCCTTCGAGGGCTCGGACCGCCAGGGGCGGGGCCGCCTGGTGGAGGCCCTCTGCCGCGGACCGGTGGCCGTGGCCGACCTGCCCGCGGTGATGGGCTGGCCCGACGACCCCGACCGGGCGGCGCGGGTGGCCGCCGGTGTCGTGGCCGACGGCCTGGCCGTGCGGGACGGCGCGGCGCTGCGCCTGCCCTGACGGGCCCGCTCAGCCGGTGACGAAGTCGACGATCAGCCGGTTGACCTCGTCCGGGCGCTCCAGGTGCAGGAAGTGCCCGGCGCCGTCGACGACCTCGACCCGGGAGCCCGGGTGGGTCAGGCCCACCGCCGCCTGCTCGGCGAGCTCGACCCCCACGCAGCCGTCGGTGCGGCCGTGGAGGTACAGCGTCGGCACCGGGGGCGCGCCGCTGTCGGCCGCCTGCTGCAGCGCGGCGACCTCGGGGTCGTCGGACAGTCCGACCCCGCCGAGCGTCGCCCGGTAGTAGCCGAGGGCCGCCGCCAGGTTGGCGGGGTCGCGCAGCGACTCCTTGACCCGGGGCAGGTCCTCGGTCGCGTCGTACCCGGGCGACCACTCGGCCCACAGGCGGTCGACGAACGCGAGGTCGTCGGCGGGCACGGCCAGCTCGGCCAGCGGGTGCTGGAAGAAGAACATGTACCAGGACCGCTTCAGCTGGTCGTAGGAGAGGAAGCCCGCGGCCATGGTCGACGCCGGCGGCACGGCCAGGGCAACGAGCCGCCGCCACGGCGTCCCGGCGTGGTGGGCGGCGGCGTAGCCGGCCAGGGCGCCCCAGTCGTGGCCCACCAGCACCGCGTCCTCACCGCCGCCGAGGGCCTCGTGCAGCGCGCAGGCGTCGAGCCCCAGCACCGCGCTCTGGTAGTGGCCGGCGGCGGGGACGTCGGTCGGCGCGTAGCCCCGCATCCACGGGGCCACGGCCCGGAAGCCGGCGCCCGCCAGGGCCGGCAGCAGGTGGCGCCACGTCCAGGCCGAGTCGGGGAACCCGTGCAGGCACAGGGCGAGCGGCGCGCCGGGCTCGCCTGCGGCGAGGTAGGCGAAGCGCAGCCCGTCGGCCTCGACGGCGCCCTGCTCGATCTCGTGGGAGGGCTCGGTCATGGGCGGCGACCCTAACCCGGTGTGCCTACCCCGTCCCCACGGGGGAGCGGCGGTGATTGTCGTCACAGCCGGCGCTCCGGCACGACGGGGTTGGGTAACGTCGCCCGAGCGCACGTGGCGCAGAGGGTGTGCCTTGCTGAACGTCTCCTTCTTCGGTGTCCGGGGCTCGACCCCTTGTCCCTGCGACGAGAACCGCCGGTACGGCGGGAACACCTCGTGCGTGCAGCTCGAGGCGCCGGGCCACGACACGATCGTGTTCGACCTGGGCACCGGGCTCCGCCGCCTGGGCCAGACGCTGCCGACCGACGGCAGCTTCCACGGCGCCGCGCTCGTCACCCACATGCACTGGGACCACGTGCAGGGCCTGCCGTTCTTCGGCCCGATCCTGGCACCCGGCGCCAAGCTCGACATCTACGGGCCCTCGCAGGAGGGCGGCTCGCTGGCCGACGCCTTCCACCAGTTCGTGCGCCCGCCGTTCTTCCCGGTCACGGTCGAGGAGCTCTACGGGCAGATCGAGTTCCACGACGTCGACGACGCCGACATCGAGATCGACGGGGCGAAGGTCCGGGTGCGCCCCGTGCCGCACGTCGGGGCCAACAACGGCTACCGGGTCGAGATGGGCGGGGCGTCGGTCGCCTACATCGCGGACCACCAGATGCCCCACGACGGCAGCCACCGGGTGAGCGACGACGTGCTCGAGCTGTGCGACGGCGCCGACCTCGTCATCCACGACGCCCAGTACACGGTCGAGGAGTTCGCGCAGAAGTACCACTGGGGGCACTGCACGGTGGACTAC
>DATGPY010000132.1:0-7707 GCA_035304465.1 Acidimicrobiales bacterium
GGATGTGCCCGGTCACCTCGATGGTCTCGGTAGCCATGTGCGACCTCCTGGCGTCCGCGCGCCGTTGCGCGTTTCGGGTGGGCGGTGACCGCAGGGATATCATGCCGCCCGCCATGGGACAGCCGATCACCGTCGTCGAGAAGCCGACGAGCAACCCCGGCCTCGCCCGGTTCGAGCTCAACCGATCGCTCACCGGCCAGGGGCACGAGCACTACCGCTCGGTCGACGACGTCCTCGACGACCGGCCCGTCGACGAGCTGGCCCGCCGGCTCTTCGCCACGGGGGCTGTCACCGAGGTCCACGCGATCGGCAGCGTGGTCACCGTGCGGCTCGCGCCCGGCGCCACCGGCGAGGGCCTGGCGGACGTCATCCGCGACCTCTACATCTTCTACGGGCCCCGCCCGGAGGGTGGCACGGGCGAGGGCACCGAGGCCGGCGGCGAGCCCGTGGCCGCCGGCGGGGTGCGCCCTGCCGAAGGCGACGCCCCGGAATAGGGTCGCTCCCGCCCCCGAGCGGGCATGCTTGGAGGGTCGATCGCCGACGACGCCGGTCGACGCAAGGGAGTGACGATGGGTTCCAAGGCCTGGCAGGCCGTTCTCGACAACCTCGACGAAGCTGCCGAGCTGGCCAAGCTCGATCCGGACGTCCACCGGATGCTGCGCACGCCCCGCCGGGTGCTGGAGGTGTCCGTCCCGGTGCGCATGGACGACGGGTCGGTCGAGGTCTTCACCGGGTGGCGGGTCCACCACGACACGACGCGAGGGCCCGCGAAGGGTGGCATCCGCTTCCACCCCGACCTCGACGTCGACGAGGTGAAGGCCCTGGCGGCGATGATGACCTTCAAGACCGCCGTGGTCGACCTGCCCTTCGGCGGGGGCAAGGGCGGCGTGCGCTGCGACCCTCGCTGCATGTCGCTCGGCGAGCTCGAGCGCCTCACCCGCCGCTTCACCTACGAGATCAGCCCCATCCTCGGGCCCGAGGCCGACATCCCCGCCCCCGACGTCAACACCGACGGGCGGGTGATGGCCTGGCTCATGGACACGCTGTCGATGGTGCAGGGCCGCCTGCTGCCGGGGTCGGTCACCGGCAAGCCCCTGTCGATCGGCGGCACCCGCAACCACTCCGGCGCCACCTCGGCGGGCTGCCTCGACTGCGCCCGGGTGGCGCTGCGCGAGATGGGCATCCCGATGGTCGGCTCCCGCGCCGTGGTGCAGGGGTTCGGCAAGGTCGGCGGGCCCCTGGCCTACCTGCTGGCCTCGGCCGGCATGCGGGTGGTGGCGATCGCCGACATCGGCGGCGCCGTCTACAACGAGGGGGGCCTCGACATCCCGGCGCTGTCGGAGCACGTGGCCGAGACCGGCACGGTCGCCGGGTTCGGGGGTGGTGACGACATCGACGGCGACGCCATCTGGGACATCGAGTGCGAGCTGCTCGTGCCCGCGGCGCTCGGCGGTGTGATCACCGAGTCGGTGGCCGAGCGCATCAACGCCAAGCTGGTGGTCGAGGCGGCCAACGGCCCGACCACGACCGAGGCCCAGCCGGTGCTCGACCGCCGGGGTGTCGTGGTGGTGCCCGACATCCTGGCCAACGCCGGGGGCGTGACCGCGAGCTACTTCGAGTGGGCGCAGGCCCAGCAGGCCTACCCGTGGGACGACGGGCTGGTCGCCGAGCGGCTGCGCCAGCGCATGGAGCACGCGTTCACCGTCGTGTGGGCCCGGGCCGAGACGCTGGGGGTCGACATGCGGACCGCCGCCCACGTCGTGGCGGTCGAGCGGGTGGCCGACGCCATCGCCGCCCGCGGCCTGTTCCCCTGACCGGGCGGGTCGGGCGGCCCGCGCCCGGCCCCCGTCACGCGCCGGCGCGGCGCTGACCTGCGGCCGCCCTCGGGCGGGCACGGCCCGCGCGCGTTCCCGCACAGACCTTGCCGGGAGCGAACGCGTGTTCGATCATGGCGGCGTGGCTCGAGCGGAGGGTCTCGCGCACGATCCCGTCACCGGCGAGCGTGCCGCCGGCGGGTCGCCCGCGCCGGCCCCGAGAGGTGGGACGGGCGCTGCCGGCCTCGCCGAGCTCGCCGGTCGCGTCCGCCCCACCGACCTCGCCCGCGACCTGCGCCTCCCGGTGCTGCCGGCCCTCGAGCCGCTGCTGCCGGGGGCGGGGCTGCGGCGGGGCACGACGGTGGCCGTCGCCGCCCGCCCCGGGGTGACCGGGGCGACGTCGCTGGCCCTGGCCCTGGCGGCGGGGGCCTCGCGGGCCGGGTCGTGGGTGGCGGCCGTCGGCCTGGGGTCGCTGGGCCTGGTGGCCGCCGACGAGCTCGGCCTGTCCCTCGAGCGGCTGGTCGTGGTGGCCGACCCGGGGCGCGAGCGCGGGGGCTGGGCGTCGGTGGTGGCGGCGCTGGTCGACGGGTTCGACGTCGTGCTGGTCGCCGCCGGTGGGCGCCTGCGGGCGCCGGACGCCCGGCGCCTCGTCGCCCGGGTGCGCGAGCGGGGGTCGGTGCTGCTGGCGGTGGGCGGCGACCTGCCGGGCGAGCGCAGCCCCCTGCGCCTGGCCGTCACGTCGTCGTCGTGGCAGGGGCTGGGCGACGGCTGGGGGCACCTGCGGGGCCGGCGGGTGGCGGTGGCGGTCGAGGGCCGGGGCGAGGCCGCCCGGGGGCGCCGGGCCGAGCTGTGGTTGCCGGGGCCCGACGGCACGGTGGCGCCGGTCGAGCCGGTGGCCGACCCGATCCCGCTGCGGCCGCCCGGCGGGGCCGCGGCGCGGCCGGCGCCGGCGGAGGGGGCGGGGGAGGCGGGCTGATGGCCGAGGTGACCCGCACGCTGGTGGTGTGGTGCGCCGACTGGCCGGTGGTGGCGGCCGGCGTGCCGCTGGAGGTGCCGGCGGCGGTGTTCCACGCCAACCGGGTGGTGGCCACCTCGCCCGCGGCCCGGGCCGAGGGGGTGGAGCGCCACATGCGCCGGCGCGACGCCCAGGCCCGGTGCCCCGAGCTGGTCGTGCTCGCGCACGACCCGGCGGGCGAGGCCCGGGCCTTCGAGCCGGTGGTCGCCGCGCTCGAGGCCGTCACGCCCCGTGTCGAGATCACCCACCCGGGTGCCTGCGCGTTCCCCACCCGGGGCCCGTCCCGCTACCACGGCGGCGACGAGGCCCTGGCCGAGCGGACCGCGGCGGTGGTGGCCGAGGTGCTGGGCGGGCGCGGGTTCGTGCGGGTGGGGGTGGCCGACGGCCGGTTCGCCGCCACCCTCGCCGCCCGCCACCGGTCCGGCAACCCGGCCGTCGCCCGCCACCCCGCGGCGTGGCGGGGCCGTGGGCGGGAGGCCGGCGGATCGGTGGCGACGACCGTCGTGCCGCCCGGTGGCAGCCCGGCGTTCCTGGCCCCGCTGCCGGTGCGGGAGCTGGCCGAGCCGGGCGGCCCGGCGGGGCCCGAGCTGGTCGACGTGCTCGAGCGGCTGGGCGTCCGCACGCTGGGCGACCTGGCGGCCCTGCCGCTGGCCGAGGTGGTCGGGCGGTTCGGCGCCGAGGGGCGGGCGGCCCACCGGCTGGCCAGCGGGCTGGACGAGCGCCTGCCGGCCACGGCCCCGCCGCCCGACGACCTCACCCTGGCGGCCGAGATCGACCCGCCGGCCGAGCGGGTCGAGGCGGCGGCGTTCGTGGCCCGGGGCCTGGCCGACGAGCTGCAGCGGCGGCTGGCGGACCGGGGCAGCGCGTGCACCCGCCTGGTCGTCGGCGCCGAGACCGAGCACGGCGAGACCCACGAGCGGGTGTGGCGCACCGAGGGCACCTTCACCCCGCTGGCCATCGCCGAGCGGGTGCGTTGGCAGCTGGACGGCTGGCTCCACGCCGGCGCCCACCGGCCGACCAGGGCGCTCGCCCGGCTCTGGCTGGCTCCCGACGAGATCGTCCCGGCGGGCGGCCGGCAGCTGGCGTTCAGCGCCGGCGGCCCGGGGGCGGTCGACCCGGTCGAGGTGGGGGAGCGGGTGGCGCGCTCGCTCGCCCGGGTGCAGGGCCTGCTGGGGGTCGAGGCGGTGCGGGTGCCGGAGTGGCGGGGCGGCCGCGGCCCGGCCGAGCGGGTCGGCCTGGTGCCGGTGGCGACCACCGACGTGACCGAGCCCCGACCGGCGGCCCGTCGCGACCACGTGCGGGCGCCGTGGCCGGGGGTGGTGCCCGACCCGGCGCCGGCCACGGTGCACGACCCGCCGCTGCCGGCCGAGGTGCTCGACGCCGCGGGGCGCCCGGTGCGGGTGGGCGGCCGGGGCGAGGTGAGCGCGCCGCCGGCGACGGTCGCGCTCGGCGGGCCGGGGGCGGGGCCGGCGGCCGGTGCCCGGCGGGTCGAGGTCGTGGCCTGGGCCGGGCCGTGGCCCTACGACGAGCGGTGGTGGGACCCGGGGCGCCACCGGCGCCGGGCCCGCCTGCAGGTGGCGACGGCCGAGGGCGCCGCGCACCTGCTGGCGGTGGAGGGGGGCCGCTGGTGGGTCGAGGCGACCTACGACTGATCGGCGGCCGACCGGCGGCGCCCGCGGGCCCGGGGGTCAGAGGCCGAGCTCGGCGTTGGCCCGCTCGGTGACCGTGGCCAGCACCCGGCGGGCGGTGGCCAGGTCGTCGGCGGGGATGTCGCCGTAGAGGCGGCCGGCGACCTCGCGGATGCCGGCGCGGATGGCGGCCACCCGGGCGGCGCCGGCCTCGGTGAGCGCGGCGACGGGGCCGGCGGCGTCGTCCTCGGGCCCGGTCAGCGTGACGAGGCCGGTGGCGGCCAGGACCCGCATGGCGACGGCCGCGGACGGCTCGCCCGGCGACGGCAGCAGCCGGCGGGCGAGCTCGGCCTCGGACAGCGGGCCGCCGTGCTGGTCGAGGGCGTTCATCACCAGCCAGCCGCCGAAGGTGACGCCGTTGCGGGCCAGCACGACCTCGAAGACCCGGCTGGTGGCGGCGAACACCGTGCCGATGTCCTGGCCGGTGAGGGGAGGGGCGGTGGTGGTCACGGGTGTCTCCTTCCGTGTCGGGGACCGTCAGGGCAGTGGGGCCGCCAGCAGGGCCTGCAGGGTCTCGACGAGCTGGCGGGTGGCGGGCGTGTCGCGCCCGCCGAGCGGGGCGAGCAGGTGGTCGTGCAGGTCCTGCACGGTGGCGATGGCCCGGCGGGCGACCTCGGCGCCGGCATCGGTGACCGCGAGCTGCACGGCCCGGCTGTCGGCGGGGTGGGGGGTGCGCTCGACGAGGCCGTTGCGCTCGAGGGTGCGGACGAGCTTGGAGACGTAGAGCGGCTCGAGCCCGGTGTGGTCGGCGAGCTCGCGCTGGGTGGGGCGGCGGCCGGCGCGGCCCATGCCGTGGAGCGAGGCGAGCACCGCGTACTGGGCGTGGGTCAGCCCGTGGGGGGCGACGGCCCGGTCGACGGCGGCCCGCCACCGGGTGGCGAGGCGCCAGACGAGGTAGCCGGCGGTGGGGGTCTCGGGGAGCGGGGCCACGGCGAGGAATGTACATGGCAACTATGTCCATGGCTACTGTTTTGCGGGCACGCCGAAGCCCGGGACCGGAGGACCCGGACGGCGCCCGGGCGGACCCCGGCGGCGGATCGGTGCCGGCCGTCGGCCCGGCTCAGCGCAGGCGGACGACCCGCAGCAGGTCGGCGGCCGGCTCGGGGTCGCCGGGGTAGCCGCCGACGACGACGATGACGTCGCCCGGCCGGGCCACGCCGGCGTTCACGGCCTCCTCGGTGCCGAACCACACCATCTCGTCGGTGGTGGCCCAGTCCGGGCCCTTCACCGCGGCGACGCCCCAGGCCAGCGACAACGCCCGCACCGTGCGCTCGGACGGCGTGACCGCCAGCACCGGCACCGTGGGCCGGAACCGGGCGACGGCCCGGGCGATGTCGCCGTCGGGCGTGCAGCAGACGATGGCCGCCGCCCCGACGTTGGCGGCCGCCCGCCACGCGCCCTCGCAGGCGGCGTCGGTGATCCGGGCCGCCGTCGGCAGCGGGTGGGAGCGACGCAGCTTGCCGAGCTTGGCGGCCCACTGCATGTAGTCGGCCTCCCGCTCGGCCCGGGCCACGACGGAGGCCATGACCGCCACCGCCTCGGCCGGGTCCGCGCCGACCGCGGTCTCGGCCGACAGCATCACCGCGTCGGTGCCGTCGAAGACCGCGTTGGCGACGTCGGACACCTCGGCCCGGGTGGGATAGGCGGCGGTGACCATCGACTCCAGCATCTGGGTGGCCGTGATGACCGGCCGGCCGGCGGTGATGGCCGCCCGCACCAGGCGCTTCTGGACGTGGGGCACGTCCTCGAGCGGCAGCCGGATGCCGAGGTCGCCCCGGGCGACCATGACCGCGTCGGCGACGGCCAGGATCTCGTCGGCCTCCTCGACCGCCGAGGCGGTCTCGATCTTGGCGACGACCTGGGGCCGGTCGTCGCCGAGCGTGTCGAGCAGCCGCTGGACGTCGCTGGCGTGCTGCACGAACGAGGCGGCCACCGCGTCGGCGCCGGCCTCGTGGGCCTGCTGCGCCAGGGCCAGGTCGCGGGGCGTGGGCCCGGCCACCCCGCCGGCGCCGTCGGGCAGGTGGATGCCCGGCCGGCCCTGCAGGCGGCCGCCCCGGCGGACGACGGCCCGGGCCGAGGTGCCCCAGGTCCGCTCGCCGTCGCCGCCCACGACCTCGAGGACGACCGCGCCGTCGCCGCCGATGACCCGGTCGCCGGCGGTCAGGTCGAGCTCGTCGAGGTCGACGCCGATGACGTAGGCGTCGCTGGCCTCGGCCCCGCAGCGCAGCTCGACCTCGTGGCCGGCGGCCAGCTCGACGCCGGCGTCGGGGAACGCGGCCATGCGCAGCTTGGGGCCGGGCAGGTCGACGAGCACGCCGACCTCGCGGTGCTCCTCGGCGCTGACCCGCCGGATGCGGTCGACGAGGGCGAGCTGGGCGTCGGGATCGCCGTGCGAGAGGTTGATCCGGAGTACGTCGGCGCCGGCCGCAATGAGCTTGCGGAGGGCCGGCTCGCTGGATGATGCCGGCCCGATGGACGCCACGATCTTCGTCCGGCGCACGGTCCGTCCTTCCTGTGTCACTCGTTGGTCGTCGGGCGACCGATCACCTCTCGTTGCCAGCTTGGACCTGGTTCACGGTACCGGCGTCACGCCCGATCCACAGGACGGGTTTCCGCCTGGGCCGTGGTGCGGGGGTTCGTCGTTGTTCCCAGAGGGAACATAGGCTCCGTGGTCGTGGCCTCCGCAGAGACGCCGCCCGAGCCGACCCCCACGGGCCTCACGCTGCTCGGCCTGCTGTCGTTCGGGCGCGAGCTGTCCGCCTACGAGCTGAAGCGCTGGGCCGACAACCTGCGGTTCTTCTGGTCGGCCCCGGCGATGAGCCAGGTCTACCGGGAGGTCGAGCGCCTGGCGGCCGCCGGGCTCGTCGAGCAGCGACCGGCGGCGCGTGAGGGCTCGCGGGCCACCAAGGTGTACCGGCTGACCCCCGCCGGCCGGCGGGCGGTGCGGGCCTGGCTGTCGGCGCCTCCCGAGCCGCCGCTGCTGCGGCACCCGGTGGCGCTGCGGGTGTTCTTCGGGCACCTGCTCGACCCGGACGACCTGCGGGCCGCCGTCGAGGCCCACCGCCGGTGGTGCGACGAGATGCTCGAGCAGCTCGGGGCCGTGCGGGCCGGCCTGGGCGACGAGGAGATGTGGCGCAACGTCGCCATGGTCGCCGAGTGGGGCCTGGGCTACTACCGGGGCGAGCGGGCC
>DATGPY010000133.1:0-2730 GCA_035304465.1 Acidimicrobiales bacterium
ACGGTCGCGGGCCGGACCGTCGAGCTCGACGGCCCGCGCATCGCCACCCGGGCCCGCCAGCTGGCCGGCCGGCCGCACAACGAGGGCCACCGGATGCTGCGCGCCTTCCTCGTCGCCGAGACCCGGGCGGCGCTCCGGGCGGCCGGGGTCGACGACGTCGAGGTGCAGGGCGAGGCGGCCCGGGACGTCGACACCTACCTCGCCCGGGTGTGGCCCCGGCTGACCCCGCAGGCGTTCCTCGTCGAGCTGTTGTCGTCGCGCCGTCAGCTGCTCGCCGCGGCAGCCGGGACGCTGACCGAGGACGAGATGGCGATGCTGGCGCTGCCGTCGGGCACGCAGGTGTCGAGCTTCCAGTGGTCGGTCGACGACGTGCCGCTGCTGGACGCCGCCGACGCCCTCCTCAACGGCGTGCGGGCCACCTACGAGCACATCGTCGTCGACGAGGCCCAGGACCTGTCGCCGATGCAGCTCGAGTCGGTGCGCCGCCGGTCGCGCACCGGCTCGATGACCGTCCTCGGTGACCTCGCCCAGGGGACGGGGCCGTGGGCGCACCGGTCGTGGGACGACATCGTCCAGGTGCTGCGGCACGAGCGGGTCGCCGCCACGGTCGTCGAGCTCGAGCACGGGTACCGGCTGCCGGCCGAGGTCCACGAGGTGGCCATGCGGCTGCTGCCGGCGATCGCACCCGACCTCGCGCCGCCGCAGGCCCTGCGCAGCTCGGGCCACGAGGTGGCGGTGGCCGCGGCAGGGGAGCGCGACCTGCCGGCCCGCACGGTCGACGCCGTCCGGGCCGCCGCCGAGGCCGGCCTCGTCGGCGTCGTCGTGGCCCGGTCGGTGCGGCAGGCGGTGACCGAGGCGCTCGACGCCGCGGGCGTCGCCTGGGCCGCCGAGCTGCGTCCGAACGGCGAGCCGGTCGTGGTCCTCGCCCCCGACGAGGCCAAGGGCCTCGAGTTCGACGCCGTCGTGGTGGTCGAGCCCGCCGCCCTCGTCGAGGAGAGCGACCACGGGCTGCGGGCCCTGTTCGTCGCGCTCACCCGCTGCACCGACCGGCTGGCCCTGGTGCACGCGCGTCCGCTGCCGCCGGAGCTCGGCCTCGACGGCTCGGCGCCCGGGGAGGACGGTGACGCGGGCGAGGAGGAGGTGGCGGAGGCAGCGGGCGAGGCGGCCCCCGACGAGGGGGAGCGGGCCGGCGACGCTGCGCCGGCACCGGCGCCGGACGAGGCGGCCGGTGGCGCGGTCGGGCCGGAGGCACCGGCGGCGGGCCCGGCCGAGGAGGAGGCGGCGGGCCGGCGGCCGCTCGAGCTGGCGGCGCTCGACGGGCTCGACGACGACGTCGTGCGGGCCATCGCGACGGCCGTCGCCGACCAGCTGGGCCGGATCGTCCGGCCCGAGGTGCTCCCCGCCATCGCCGCCGAGCTCGCCCGCATCGCCGAGGAGCGCCGCCGCGCCGGCGCGGCCCCGGTCGCCAACGGCGGCACCACGCCCGAGCGGCCCGGCGTGCCGCTGCGGCACCGCTGACCCGCGCCGGCCGGATGTCACCCTCCGGCGCGGTGCCGGCACCGTCCGCGCACGTGCGGCGGAGATCCGCTACCGTCCGCGCCGTGCGCCTGAGCGACAGCCGTGCCGAGGCGCGGTTCCGTGCCGAGCTGGCGGCCTGGCTCGACGAGAACGGCCCGGCGCCGGACCGCGGCGCCGACCCGCCCCGCTCGCCCGGCCACGTCCCGAGTTGGGCCCGGATCTGGCAGCGCACGCTGTTCGAGGCCGGCTGGCTGGTGCCGCGGTGGCCGCCGGAGCTCGGCGGCCGGGACGCCAGCGCCGTCGAGCAGCTGATCTACCTGGAAGAGCTGTCCCGGCGGCGGCTGCCCCGCACCACCAACCCCGTCGGGCTCGACGTGTGCGCGCCGACCCTCGCCGACCACGGCGACGAGCGGCAGCGGGAGGACTGGCTGCTCCGCACGCTGCGGGGCGAGATGAGCTGGTGCCTCGCCGTCACCGACCAGGTGCCCGAGGACGATCGAGGCGAGGGGCCGCCGATCGCGGACGGCGTGGGCGGGGGCGTCGTCGTCGAGGAGCGGGAGGGGGTCCTGCGGCTACGGGGCACGCTGGCCGCGCCGGCGGGCGCCGAGGACGCCGACCGGTGCCTGTGCGTCGTGCGTCCACCCGCGGGGGGCGACGGCGACGAGCTCACCGCGGTCGCCGTCGACCTGGGCGCGGCAGGCGTGATCCGACCCACCCCGGACGCTCCCGTGCTGGTGCTCGACGACGTGGCGGTCGGCGAGCACGACGTCGTCGGCGGCCCCGGCGGCGGCTGGCCGGTCGTGCGCGGCATCCGGGCCCGCCTGCGCTCGCTGCGGTGGATCAACGCGCTGCTGGCCGTCGAGCGTGCGGTCGAGGCGCTGGCCGAGGTCGGGCAGGCTCGGGGCCTGGTCGACGACGGCGTGTTCCGGGACACGCTGGCCGGCCTGCGCGTCGAGGCCGACGCCGTCCGCGCCCTCGCCTACCGGGCGCTGGCCAAGCAGGACGCGGGCCGGCCCAACCCCGAGCTGACGATGCTGCCGCTCGCCACCGCCCGGGCCCGGGAGCGGGTGTACCACGCCGGCCTCGAGGCCCTGGGCCCCGACGGCCTCGACATGGACCTGGAGGGGCCCGAGGGGTGGCCCGGCGGGTCGTGGGCCAGCGAGTGGACGGCAGCACTGGTCGAGCAGGCCGCGGCCGGCGGCCTGGCCGTCG
>DATGPY010000134.1:0-3218 GCA_035304465.1 Acidimicrobiales bacterium
GGCGAAGAAGTCGTTGCCCTTGTCGTCGACGACGATGAACGCGGGGAAGTCCTCGACCTCGATGCGCCAGACCGCCTCCATGCCCAGCTCGGGGTACTCGAGCACCTCGACCTTGCGGATGCAGTCCTGCGCCAGGCGGGCGGCCGGCCCGCCGATCGAGCCGAGGTAGAAGCCGCCGTAGGTCTTGCACGCCTCGGTCACCTGGCGGCTGCGGTTGCCCTTGGCCAGCATGACGAGGCTGCCGCCCGCCGCCTGGAACTGCTCGACGTAGGCGTCCATGCGGCCGGCCGTCGTGGGGCCGAAGCTGCCCGACGCCATGCCCTCGGGCGTCTTGGCCGGACCGGCGTAGTAGACGCAGTGGTCGCGCAGGTACTGGGGCATCGGCTCGCCGGCGTCGAGCCGCTCCTTGATCCGGGCGTGCGCGATGTCGCGGGCCACGACCATCGGGCCGGACAGCGAGAGGCGGGTCTTGACCGGGTAGCGGCTCAGCTCGGCCCGGATCTCGTCCATCGGCCGCGACAGGTCGATGCGGACGACGTCGCCGCTCAGCTCGTCCTCGTCGACCTCGGGCAGGAACCGGGCCGGGTCGTGCTCCAGCTGCTCGAGGTAGACGCCGTCGTGGGTGATCTTGGCGAGGACCTGCCGGTCGGCCGAGCAGGACACGGCGATCGCCACGGGGCAGGAGGCGCCGTGGCGGGGCAGGCGGACCACCCGGACGTCGTGGCAGAAGTACTTGCCGCCGAACTGGGCCCCGATGCCGAAGCCCTGCACCTGGGCCAGGATCTCGGCCTCGAGCTCCGGGTCGCGGAACCCGTGGCCCAGCTCGCTGCCCTCGGTGGGCAGGGCGTCGAGGTAGCGGGCCGAGGCCAGCTTCGCGGTCTCCAGGGCGAGCTCGGCGGAGGTCCCGCCGATCACGACGGCCAGGTGGTAGGGCGGGCAGGCGGCGGTGCCGAGTGCCCGGAGCTTCTCGTCGAGGAACCGGCGCAGGCTGTCCGGGTTGAGCAGCGCCTTGGTCTCCTGGAACAGGAAGCTCTTGTTGGCCGAGCCGCCGCCCTTGGCCATGAACAGGAACGAGTAGGTGTCCCCGTCGACCGCCGAGATCTTGATCTCCGCGGGCAGGTTGGTCCGGGTGTTGACCTCGTCCCAGGTGGTCAGCGGCGCCATCTGGCTGTAGCGCAGGTTGTCGCGCTGGTAGGTCTCGAAGACGCCGCGGGCGATCGCCTCCTCGTCGCCGCCCCCGGTGAAGACGAACTGCCCCTTCTTGCCCTTGACGATGGCGGTCCCGGTGTCCTGGCACATGGGGAGGACGCCGCCGGCCGAGATGCAGGCGTTCTTCAGCAGGTCGAGCGCCACGAAGCGGTCGTTGGCCGAGGCCTCGGGGTCGTCGAGGATCTGCCGGAGCTGCTTGAGGTGCCCGGGTCGCAGGTAGTGGGCGATCTCGTGCATGGCCAGGGCGGTGAGCCGGGTCAGCACCTCGGGCTCGACGGTGAGGAACCGGTGTCCGCCGGCGGTGAAGCTGCCGATGCCCTCCGTGTCGACCAGCCGGTAGGTGGTCTCGTCGGGGCCGAGCGGGAGCAGTTCCGTGTGGGCGAACTCGGTCATCGCCCGGGAAACGTAGGCGGGGCGTGACCCGCGGGTCACGTTCGGCACCGCCCGCGGGTGCCGGAGTCGCCCGGCGCCTCGCCGGGTACCGTCGCTCCCGTGACCGCCGATCCCGACTCCGTCGATCCGGGCGCCGAGCACCGCGTCGAGCGCGACACGATGGGCGAGGTCCACGTGCCGGCCTGGGCCCTGTGGGGCGCGCAGACCCAGCGGGCCGTGGAGAACTTCCCCGTCTCGGGTGTGCGGCTGGCGCGGCCGCTCATCGCCGCCCTCGCCCGCATCAAGGGCGCCGCCGCGCTGGCCAACGCCGAGCTGGGGGTCCTGCCCGAGGACGTCGGCCGGGCCATCGCCGAGGCCGCGGCCGAGGTGGCGGAGGGCCGCCACGACGACCACTTCCCGGTCGACGTGTTCCAGACCGGCTCCGGCACGAGCTCGAACATGAACGCCAACGAGGTCATCGCCCGCCTGGCCTCGCAGCGCCTGGGCCGCGCCGTGCACCCCAACGACGAGGTCAACGCCTCGCAGTCGTCGAACGACGTGTTCCCCTCGGCCATCCACGTCGCCGCGGTCGAGCAGGTGGAGCGGGCGCTGCTGCCCGCGCTCGAGTACCTGGCGGCGTCGCTGCGGGCCAAGGCCCAGGAGTTCGACACGGTGGTGAAGTCGGGGCGCACCCACCTCATGGACGCCACCCCGGTGACCCTCGGCCAGGAGTTCGCCGGCTACGCGGCGCAGGTCACCGGCGCCGCCGAGACCATCCGAGGGACCCTGGGCACGGTCGGCGAGCTGCCGCTCGGCGGCACCGCGGTCGGCACCGGGCTCAACTGCCCGCCCGGCTTCGCCCAGGCGGTGGTCGGCCGGCTGGCGCGCGAGCTCGAGCTGCCGCTGTCCGAGGCGAGCGACCACTTCGCCGCCCACGGCGCCCGCGACGCGCTCGTCACGCTGTCGGGCACGCTGCGCACGCTCGCCGTCGCCCTGGTGAAGATCGCCAACGACATCCGCTGGATGGGCAGCGGCCCCCGCACCGGCCTGGCCGAGATCCGGCTGCCCGACCTGCAGCCCGGCTCGTCGATCATGCCGGGCAAGGTCAACCCGGTCATCCCCGAGGCGGTCACCCAGGTGGCCGCCCAGGTGATCGGCAACGACGCCACCGTCGCCTTCGCCGGGTCGCAGGGCAACTTCGAGCTCAACGTCTACCTGCCGGTCATCGCCCGCAACCTGCTTGAGTCGATCCGGATCCTGGCCAACGCCAGCCGGCTGTTCGCCGACCGCTGCATCGCCGGCATCGAGGCGAACGTCGAGCGGTGCCGGGCCTACGCGGAGTCGAGCCCGTCGCTCGGCACGTCGCTCAACCCCTACATCGGCTACGAGGCCGCCGCCGAGGTGGTGAAGGAGAGCGTGGCCACGGGGCGCAGCGTGCGCGAGATCGTCGTCGAGCGCGGCCTGCTGACCGACGAGGAGGTCGACCGGGCCCTCGACGTGCTGGGGATGACCCGGGGCGGCGTCCGGAAGTAGGGCCGGCGGGTCAGCTCCCCAGGGCGGGCGAGCCCGCGTAGGGCTTGGGGTCGCCCGGCGCCGGGATGTTCGGCCGCGACCAGCTCATGGCGGCGGCCAGCTCG
>DATGPY010000135.1:0-2743 GCA_035304465.1 Acidimicrobiales bacterium
CCGCGCGGACGCCGACACCGTGCGGAAGGCCACCGGCTACCCGATCGGCGGGGTGCCGCCGTTCGGCCACGACCGCCGGCTGCCGACGGCGGTCGACGAGGACCTGCTCCGCTTCGACGTCGTCTGGGCGGCGGCCGGCACACCCCGCGACGTCTTCCCGATCGCGCCCGGCGAGCTGGTGCGGGCGACGGGCGGCACCGTCGCGCCGCTGAAGGTCGTCTGACGGTCGTCAGCCGGTGAGGCCGACCGGGCAGCTGACGCCCGTGCCGCCGATCCCGCAGTAGCCGAGGGGGTTCTTCGCCAGGTACTGCTGGTGGTGGTCCTCGGCGTAGAAGAACTCCCCGGCGTCGACGATCTCGGTGGTGATGTCGCCGTAGCCCGCGGCCGCCAGTTCCCGCTGGTAGGCGTCGCGGCTGGCCTCGGCGACCTTCCGCTGCACCTCGTCGACGACGAGGATGCACGAGCGGTACTGGGTGCCGACGTCGTTGCCCTGCCGCATGCCCTGGGTCGGGTCGTGACCCTCCCAGAACACCCGCAGCAGCTGCTCGTCGCTCACCACGGCCGGGTCGAACACCACCAGCACGACCTCGGCGTGCCCGGTCAGCCCCGTGCACACCTCCTCGTAGGTGGGGTTCGGCGTGTAGCCGCCCGCGTAGCCGACCGCGGTGGTGTAGACGCCCTCCGTCTCCCAGAAGAGGCGCTCGGCCCCCCAGAAGCAGCCCATGCCGACGATCAGCCGGCGGAACCCCTCCGGGAACGGCGGCTCCAGCGGGGTGCCCAGCACCTCGTGGCGCGCCGGGACGGCGAAGGGGCGGTGGTCGCGACCCGGGAGCGCCTCGTCGGGGCCGACCATCCGCTGCTTGTCGCGGCCGAAGAGCATGCCCGCGAGGCTACCGGCGGCGTCACGCCGAGCGAGGGCCCGCCACCTCGACCACCCCGGCATCGGACAGCCAGCCCAGGAGCGGTCCTCGCAGCCCCTCGCCACCCTTGTAGGCGACCAGCTCGTCGGACCACGACCGCACGGCCTCGGCCATGCGGGCCCGCAGGTCGGGGCGGGCGGCCACGACCCGCAGCGGGGCCTGCTGGGTGCGGATCGTGAACACGATCGCCCCCGAGCGGGGCAGGCGCCGCAGCGTCTGGTACTCGCTGCGCAGCCACAGCCGGTCGCCGGCCTCCGCGGCGGTGAGCGGCGGGTCGGGCAGCGGGGCCGGCTCCGGCGCGTACAGGCGGCCGTCGACGTGGACCAGCCAGTTGCGGCGCCACGAGCCCCGGCCGGGGGCGAGCCGGTCGAGGACGCGGTCGACCCGGACCGACAGCTCCTCGGCGTAGTGGGGGACCGGGCCGTGGACCTCGGCCATCGGCCGACCGACCTTGGCCCGGAGCCGCCAGTGCGAGGGGAAGCAGACGCAGCCGGCGGCGAGCACCCAGCCCGCCGGCCGGCGGACGAGCAGGCAGAGGTCCTCGGCGACCCGGTGGGCGGCGGCGACCAGCAGCGACGCGGGGTCGTCGCCGTCCGCGGCCACCGGCGCCCCCACGGCCTCGGCGACGAGCGCCGCGAGCTCACGGGCCGCGGTGAGGAGGTCGTCGCCGGTACCGCCCGTCACGGCCACCACCTCCTCCTCCGGGTGGGCGGCGAGCACCGCCCGCTTGGCGGCCAGCGCCGCCGGGTCGTCGACGGTGAGCCACCGGTCGGGGGAGAGGGCCCGCAGACCCATGGCGAGGAACGGCGGGCCCGGCCTAGGGTCGATCTCGTCGAGCCACTCCGGGGTGCCGGGGCACCGGGGCGCTGCGGCCGTGTCCACGCTCGGGACCGTACGCGCGGTGGCTCGGCGCCGTCAGCCGCCTGCCCGAACGGAGGAGCACAGCGTGACCACACCGCCGACCGGCCCGTCCGGCGACGAGAGCACCGGGAGCACGACGCCGCCGTCGTTCACGTGGGCGTCCGACGAGGCGCCGTCCGCCGCGGCCCGAGCTGCGACGCCACCGGTCGAGCAGCCGGCGAGCATCCGGCTCGCCGTGCGCCTCATGTACCTGGGCGCGGTGCTGACGCTGATCGGCGTGCTCGTGGGCCTCACGCAGACCGACGAGATCCGCGAGGCGATCCAGGAGGCCGACGACTCCCTGTCCGGGAGCGACCTCGACATGGCCGTGAACGTCGCCGTCGCCATGTCGGTGGTCTTCGGCCTCGTCGGCGTCGGGCTGTGGATCTGGATGGCCGTGGTGAACGGGCGGGGCGAGAGCTGGGCCCGGGTCGTGGCCACCGTGCTGGCGGTCCTCAACGTGGTGAGCATCGTGTTCACCGTCGCCGGCGGGGGTGCCACGACGGTGACCTACGTGTCGTCCGCGGTCAGCGTCGTGCTCGCCGTCGTCATCCTCGTGCTCCTCTACCGCCCCGAGTCGACCCGGTTCTACGAGCTGCGCAGCCGCTGACCCCGGCGCTGGTGGTCGCCGGGGTGGTCACGCCAGCCCCGCGAGGCGCAGCATCGACGGGGGCACGCCGTCGTCGCCCCGCGCCAGCATGTGCGCCCGCTCGACGTTGACGACGTCGTGCTCGCGGTCGGGCCAGTCGTCCCACGGCCCCGGCGGGATCCGCCCGGGGTCGCCGTCCGCCGCCACGCACGCCCGCAGGTAGGCCTGCAGCTCGCGGACCTCCCCCTCGCCGCCGATCGGGCCGTGCCCCGGGACGATGATCGGGGCCAGCTCGACCAGGCGGTCGAGCTCGTCGGCCCACCGGGCCGGGTCG
>DATGPY010000136.1:0-8435 GCA_035304465.1 Acidimicrobiales bacterium
CACCAACTTCGGCCAGAAGTCGCTCGACGAGGTCGTCGCCAAGCTGGACGAGCGGGGCCTCTCCCTGCGCACGAAGGACTAGCCATGCCCGCCAAGCCAAAGAAGGGCCGCCGGTTCGGCGGCAGCGCCGCGCACCAGCGGTTGATGATGGCCAACCTGGCCGCCAGCCTCTTCGCCGCCGAGGGCATCGTCACGACCGAGGCCAAGGCCAAGGCGCTGCGGCCCATCGCCGAGAAGCTCATCACCAAGGCGCGCAAGGCCGACGCCGACCCGGAGACGCGGCTCCACCAGATCCGCCAGGTCGTGGCGTTCCTCGGTGACCGCGAGATGACCCACAAGCTCTTCACCGAGATCGGCCCGCGCTACGCCGACCGCAACGGCGGCTACACGCGCATCCTCAAGCTCGGGCCGCGCCAGGGCGACAACGCGCCCATGGCCCGCATCGAGCTCGTCTGAGACGCTGCGCCTGACGCGCCGACGTCGGTGACGCTCTTCGAGCTGCCCGACGGACCAGCGGCCCCGGACGGGCCGCTGGTCCGCGTTCGCATGACCGTCGCCTACGACGGCTCGGGGTTCCACGGCTTCGCCCCCAACCCGGGGGTCGAGACCGTCGGTGGCACGCTGGCGGCGGCCCTCGAGCGCGTGCTGCGGGCGCCGATCCAGCTCACCTGCGCCGGCCGCACCGACACCGGCGTGCACGCCTGGGGGCAGGTGGTCAGCTTCGACGCCCCGGCCGAGCGGTTCGACCCGCTGCTGCTGCAGCGGTCGGTCAACCGGCTGTGCGGGCCCCGCATCGTCGCCCGCGAGGTGGCTCGGGCACCCGACGACTTCGACGCCCGCCGCTCGGCGGTCAGCCGCACCTACCGCTACACGGTGCTCAACCGCCCGGTGCCCGACCCGTTCCTCGCGCACCTGTCCTGGCACGTCGACGAGCCCCTCGACCTCGACCTGCTGCGGTTGGGCTGCGACCCCTTCGTGGGCGAGCACGACTTCTCCGCCTTCTGCCGCCGCCCCCGGCACCGCGACGGCACGCCGGCGTCGCTGGTCCGCCGGGTGCTGCGAGCCGGCTGGGAGGACCTCGGCGACGGCGTGCTCCGCTTCGAGATCCAGGCCAACGCCTTCTGCCACCAGATGATCCGCAGCATCGTCGGCACGCTCGTCGACGTCGGGGCGGGGCGGCGCCGCCCCGGCGAGGTGCTCGGCATCCTGGCCGCCCGCGACCGCTCCCGGGCATCGCAGCTCGCGCCGCCCCAGGGCCTGTGCCTGTGGGCGGTCGAGTACCCGGAGGAGGCCCTGCGCCCGGTCGGGCCCTGACCGGCGCCCGCGGTCAGGACGCGCCGTCGGGACGGGGCACGGCGGCGGGTCGGCGTGGGGGCCACGGCCCGGCCACCCCGAAGGTCAGCAGGGCGACGGCGCCGCAGGCGGTGCCGAGGCCCGCGCCTCCGACCACGTCGAGCGGGAGGTGGACGCCGACGTGCATGCGGGCCACGCCGACCGCGGCGGCGAGCGGGTAGGGCAGCAGCCGCCAGCGCCCGGGCAGCACGGCGACCAGCGCGGTGGCGAGGGCGAAGGCCACCGACGTGTGGCCGGAGACGTACCCGTGGCTCGCCTTCCAGCCCTCGCGCAGCTCGACGCCGTGCAGCAGCTCGACCGGGCGCGCCCGCTCGACGGTCTCCTTGACGAGCCAGGCGCCGACCCACGCGAGCACCACCGCGGACGCCGTGGCCGCCGCCGGCCGCCAGCGGCGCGTCGCCACGAGGACCACGGCGGCGCAGGGCAGCCCGACGGTGGTCGTGCCGGCCTGCATGACCGGCCACAGGGGCCGGCGGAGGCTGTCGGGCCAGCCGTTGACGGTCGAGAACAGCGACGACTCCCAGCCGGGGACGACCTGGACGGGGTCGCCGAGCAGCAACCAGGACACCGCGAGGACGGCGAGGCCGGCGCCGGCGAGGGCGAGGGCGGTCGTGCTCGCCATCCCCGGCCGGTCGGCGGCGGGGCGGTCGTCGGCCCGCGCCCGGCGGGCACCGGACGGCGGCGTGGGCGAGGGGCGCGTCTCGGACATCGGGGTCGTCAGCCTCGCGCGCCGCGGGCACCCCGTGCCCGGCCGCGGGGCCGGGCGGTGGCGGGGTGGTCGGGCTGCCGCCCGGGCGGGGTCCGGCTACGGTGGTGGGCGCCGGAGCCCTCGGCCCCACGTTTGCCGTCGGGGGCGTGGTGCCCGTAGGCTTGTCCGTCGCCCTCGCCGCGCCGCGCTCTGCGCGCGCGGCGGTCGCACCCCGAGAACTCCATGAAGGTGGCACGCGTGCCCACGTACACCCCGAAAGCCTCAGAGATCCAGCGGGCCTGGTACGTCGTGGACGCCGAGGGCATGGTCCTCGGGCGCCTGGCCAGCGAGGTCGCCCGCATCCTGCGGGGCAAGCACAAGCCGATCTTCGCGCCCCACGTCGACACCGGCGACCACGTCATCGTCGTGAACGCCGACAAGGTCGTGCTCACGGCGGGCAAGGCCGACCGCAAGGTCATCTGGCGGCACTCGGGCTACCCGGGCGGCATCCGGTCCGAGACCTTCGCCCAGCTGCACCGGCGGAAGCCCGAGGAGGCCGTCCGCCGGGCGGTGCGGGGCATGCTGCCGAAGAACCGGCTGGGCCGCCGCCAGCTGACCAAGCTGAAGGTGTACGCCGGCCCGACGCACCCGCACGCCGCCCAGAAGCCCCAGCCCCTCGAGGTGGCGCACGCCCGCCACCGCCCCGCCTGATCCAGCAGAGGACGCTTGACCGATGCCTGCTCCACTCGTGCAGACCACCGGCCGCCGCAAGGGCGCCGTCGCCCGCGTCCGGCTGCGCCCCGGCTCCGGGAAGATCACGATCAACGGTCGCGACCTCGAGACCTACTTCCCGTCGCAGACGCACCGCATGATCCTCACCGAGCCGCTGCGCGTCACCGACACGGCCGAGGCCTACGACATCGACGTCAGCCTGCGCGGCGGCGGTGTCTCCGGCCAGGCCGGGGCGCTGCGGCTCGGCATCGCCCGCGCGCTGGTCGAGCTCGACCCCGAGCTGCGGGTCCCGCTCAAGCGGGCGGGCTTCCTCACCCGCGACCCGCGGGTGAAGGAGTCGAAGAAGTACGGCCTGAAGAAGGCCCGCAAGGCACCTCAGTACAGCAAGCGCTGACCGCGGAGCTGCACCGCCACGCGGTCGTGGTCGTGTCGCTGGCCGGCTCCTGCGGGGGCCGGCCAGTGCCGTTGCCGGTGACGGCGTTGGTCGAGGAGTGGCCGTGTTGAAGTTCGGGACCGACGGGGTGCGGGGCGTGGCCAACGCCGAGCTCACCCCGGAGCTCGCCCTCGCCCTGGGCCGGGCCGCCGCCCGCGTGCTGGGCGGCGACCGCTGCGCCGTCGGGCGCGACACCCGCCGGTCGGGCCCCATGCTCGAGGCGGCGCTGGCGGCCGGGCTGGCCAGCGAGGGCGTCGACGTCGTGCTGCTCGGCGTCGTACCCACGCCGGCGGTAGCGTGGTGGTCGGCGGCCGAGGGGGCGCCCGCGGCCATGGTGTCGGCGTCGCACAACCCCTTCGCCGACAACGGCATCAAGCTGTTCGCCGCGGGCGGCCGCAAGCTGCCCGACGACGTCGAGCGCCGGCTCGAGGACGAGCTGCAGCGGCTGGTGCACCGCCGGCCGGCCGACGAGGGCGCGGCGGGCGGCGACCGGCCCGTGCCGACCGGCGCGGCGCTGGGACGGATCGCCCCCGCGGAGGGCGCCGACGCCGGCTACCGGGCCGCCGTCGTCGCCTCGCTGGCGGGGCGTCGCCTCGACGGCCTGCGCGCGGTGGTCGACTGCGCCAACGGCGCGGCCTCGGCCGTCGCCCCGGCGGTGCTGCGCGAGCTCGGCGTCGAGGTCGAGGTCGTGCACGACCGGCCCGACGGCACGAACATCAACGACGGCTGCGGCTCCACCCACGTCGAGCGGCTCGGCCCGCTGGTCGCCGAGCGGGGCGCCGACCTGGGCATCGCCTTCGACGGGGACGCCGACAGGGTGCTGCTCGTCGACGGCGCGGGCCAGGTCGTCGACGGCGACCAGATCATCGCCATGTGCGCCATCGACCGCCACGAGCGGGGCGCCCTGGCCGGCGACAGCGTGGTCGTGACGGTCATGACCAACCTGGGGTTCCGCCGGGCCATGGAGAAGCGGGGCATCCGTGTCGTCGAGACACGTGTCGGCGACCGCCACGTGCTGGAGGCGCTCGAGGCCGAGGGGCTGTCGCTCGGGGGCGAGCAGAGCGGCCACGTCATCTTCCGCGACCTGGCGACGACCGGTGACGGCCTGCTCACCGCCGTGCAGGTGCTCGACGTCGTCGTCCGTTCGGGCGTGCCGCTCGCCGAGCTCGCCGCCCGGTCGATGACCAGGCTTCCCCAGGTGCTCCGCAACGTGCGCGTCGCCCACCGCGACCCGGCCATCGTCGACCGGCTGGCCGACGACATCGCCGCCGTCGAGGCCCGGCTCGGCGACCAGGGTCGGGTGCTGGTGCGGCCGAGCGGCACCGAGCCGCTCGTTCGGGTGATGGTCGAGGCGCCGACCGCCGCCGAGGCCGACGAGGCGGCCGCCGCGCTGGTCCGCGCCGTCGAGGCGCTGGGCGCCTGAGCGGGCCCGCCGGCGCCCCGCCCGGCGTTCCGCCACGCACCGCGCGTGGCGTCGACGACGAGCGGCGGCCCGGACGCCCCTAGACTCGACCCCCATGTGCGGGATCATCGCGGTCGTGCGCCGTCCCGGCGCCCGGACCGCACCAGCGGCGGACGCGATCACGCGACCGCTCCACGACGCGGTGGCGGCGCTGGCGGGCGACCGCCCGCTGGCCGAGACGTGCCACGAGGCCGCCTCGCTGGTCGAGTCGGCCGACGCCCTGCTGCGCGGCGCGCCCGGGATCCACGCCCTGGTCCACGACCGGCGGCTGCTGGCCGAGGTCGAGGGCACCTGCGCCACGCTGTCCGAGGTGCTGCGGTCGATCGAGGCCCGCCTGGACGCCGGTGTCGAGGGCGACGGAGACCCGGCCGCCGTCGAGGCGGTCAACGCCGCCGTCGTGCGCTTGAAGGACGCCGTCTGGGCGGTCGGCCAGGACCGCGTCCGCACCGCCCGCGCCGTGGCCGACCTGGCCGGCAGCGAGCCCGGCTGGAGCGCCACCGAGACCTTCGCCTCCATCCAGCAGGCCTTGGCGGCCATCGACCGCCTCGAGGTGCGGGGCCGCGACTCCGCCGGCCTCCACGTGCTCGTGCGCGACCACGGGCTCGACCTCGACAGCCCGGCGGTCGCCGGCCTGCTCGCCGGGCGCGACCAGGACCCGCTGTTCCGCTCCGGCACCGTGCGGGTCGTCGACGGGTGCCTGGCCTTCGTCTACAAGGCCGCCGCCGAGATCGGCGAGCTGGGCGACAACACGGCGGCGCTGCGGCGGGCCGTGCGCGACGACGACCTGCTCCGGCTGGCATTGTCGTCCGACGACGCCGTCGCGGTCGTGCTGGGCCACACCCGCTGGGCCTCGGTCGGCATCATCAGCCAGCCCAACGCCCACCCGGTCGACAGCGCCGAGCTGGGCAACGACGGCGCTCCCTACGTCGTCGCCTCGCTGAACGGCGACGTCGACAACTTCGCCGACCTGAAGGCGCTCGACGGCCTGCAGATCGCGCCGGAGATCACCACCGACGCCAAGGTCATCCCCACCCTCGTCGCCCGCCGCCTCCAGGCGGGGGCCGGCCTCACCGACGCCTTCCGCGACGTCGTCGCCTCGTTCGAGGGGTCGGTGGCCATCGCCGCCTCGGCCAGCGCCGAGCCCCACAAGCTGCTGCTTGCGCTCCGGGGCAGCGGCCAGGCGCTCTACGTCGGGCTGGCCGAGGACACCTACATCGTCGCCAGCGAGCCCTACGGCGTCGTCGAGCTGACCGACCGCTACCTGCGCATGGACGGCGAGACGCCGGCCAACCCGTCCAACCCCACCGCCAGCCGGGGCCAGATCGTCGTGCTCGACGGCCGGCGGGCCGGCACGCTCGAGGGCATCGAGCGCATCGCCTACGACGGCACGCCGCTGCCCGTCGCGGCCGACGACCTGGGCTCGGCCGGCATCACCACCCGCGACATCGACCGCGGCGACTTCCCGCACTACCTCCTGAAGGAGATCACCGAGGCGCCCGCCAGCTTCCGCAAGACCCTGCGCGGCAAGCTCGTCGAGCGCGACGGCGGCCTCGCCGTGGTGATCGGCCCGGAGGCGCTGCCCCCCGACGTCCGCGCCGACCTGCGGTCCGGTGCCATGCGGCGCATCGTGGTCGTCGGCCAGGGCACCGCCGCGGTCGCCGGCCAATCGCTGGCCGCCGCCCTCGACCGGTTCTGCCCCGAGGCCCGCCTCCGGGTCGAGGCCATGCCCGCCACCGAGCTGTCGGGCTTCGGCCTGCGGCCGTCGATGGCCGACACGCTCGTCGTCGCCATCAGCCAGTCGGGCACCACCACCGACACCAACCGCACGGTCGACCTCGTCCGCTCCCGGGGCGCCCGGGTGGTGGCCATCGTCAACCGGCGGGGCAGTGACCTGACCGACAAGGCCGACGGCGTCCTCTACACCTCCGACGGGCGTGACGTCGAGATGTCGGTCGCGTCGACCAAGGCCTTCTACAGCCAGATCGCGGCCGGGCTCGTGCTCGCCGCCGCCATCGCCGAGGAGGTGGGCGGCACGGTCGACCAGGAGCTGCTGGCCGCCCTGCGCGACCTGCCCCGGGCGATGGGGGAGGTGCTGGCCCGGCGCCCGGCCATCGCCGAGGCCGCCCACGCCCTCGCCCCGCCCCGGCGGTACTGGGCGGTCGTGGGCAACGGCGCCAACCGCATCGCGGCCGCCGAGCTGCGCATCAAGCTCTCCGAGCTCTGCTACAAGTCGATCGCCTGCGACTCGACCGAGGACAAGAAGCACATCGACCTGTCCAGCGAGCCGCTCGTCGTCGTGTGCGCCGCGGGCCTCGAGGGCTCGACCGCCGACGACGTGGCCAAGGAGGTCGCCATCTACCGGGCGCACAAGGCGGCGCCGGTCGTCATCGCCACCGAGGGCCAGAGCCGGTTCGCGGCCGCCCTCTACGTGCTGCCGGTGCCGGCCACGCACCCGGCGCTCGCCTTCGTCCTCTCGGCGATGGCGGGCCACCTGTTCGGCTACGAGGCCGCCCTGGCCATCGACGCGCTGGCCCGGCCGCTGCGGGAGGCGCGGGCCGCCATCGAGGCGGTCGTGACCGGCGGCGCCGCCCGGCCGGCGCCGGCGGCCCTCGCCACCGCGGGGGCGGTCGCCGGCGACGAGGCGGCGGGCGGTCCGGCCACCGGCGAGCAGCCGGCGGTGCCGGCCCGGGACGGCGAGGAGCTCCTGCTGCGGCTGCGGCCCGACCTCGAGCCGCTGGCCCGCCGGTGGTTCGACGCCCTGCGGGTCGGCAGCTACGACGGCCAGCTCGAGGCCTCGACGGCGGTGCGCCTGGCCGCGCTGCTCCGCTACGCGCTGGGCGTGGTGCCGCTCGACGCGTACCAGGTCGACCAGGGCAAGGTCGGCACCCCGGCGGTCGTGCTCGACGATCTGACCGCCGCGCTCACGCAGGCGATCGAGGAGCTGACCCGCCCCATCGACGCCATCAAGCACCAGGCGAAGACGGTCACCGTCGGCATCTCGCGCACCGACGAGTCGCTGCTCGAGGTCCCGCTCGTGCGCGAGGTGCTGGGCACCGGCGCCCACCGCGACGGCCTCAGCTACCGCACGCTGCGCACGCTGGCCGACATCAGCCCGGCGATCGCCGAGGTCGTGGGCCACACGCGCTACCAGATCACCGGCAAGGTCGACGACGGCGCCACCATCACCGTCGTCGACCGCGGCGGCATCGCCCGCGACCTGCCCAGCCGCACCGAGCGTTCGCCCGAGCTGCGGGGCACCAAGCGCCGGGTCGCGGCCGAGGGCGAGGTGCTCGTGGCCCGGGGCCGTCGGGACGGCCGGCCGATCGTCATCGTCCCGGAGGTCAAGGACGGCGAGGCCACCGGCATCACCCTGCTGCACGTGCGCTTCGCCGACCGCCTGCCGGTCGACACGGCGCGGGGCGTGCTCCAGGGCTACCGCAACCGCTACTCGGTCCTGCGCGACGCCGTGCGGGAGACCGAGCCGACCTTCCGCGAGGACCTGCTGGCCGAGATCCCGGTCGACGAGCTGCTCACCGAGCCGATCAACCAGCTCGCCGACCGGTGGCGGGCCGGCTGACCGGGGCGGTGGACGTCGTCGGCGTCGGCGTCGACCTCGTCGAGGTCGACCGCATGCGCCGCACGGTGGCGCGCACGCCGGGCTTCGTCGACCGGGTCTTCACCGCGGGCGAGCAGGCGTGGTGCGGCCGGGTGCGCGACCCGGCCGAGCGGTTCGCCGCCCGGTTCGCCGCCAAGGAGGCGGTGATGAA
>DATGPY010000137.1:0-4567 GCA_035304465.1 Acidimicrobiales bacterium
CAGCAGCCGCCGCATGATCTTGCCCGAGCGGGTCTTGGGCAGCTCGTCGGTGAAGATGATCGTCTTGGGCCGGGCGGTGGGGCCGATCTTGGTGGCCACGTGGCCCCGCAACTCGTCGCCCAGGTCGTCGGACGCCTCGACGTCGCCCCGCACGGTCACGAAGGCCACGATGGCCTGGCCCGTCACCGGGTCGGTGGCGCCGCACACGGCCGACTCGGCCACCGCCTCGTGGTCGACGAGCGCGGACTCCACCTCGGTGGTCGAGATGCGGTGGCCGGAGACGTTCATGACGTCGTCGACCCGGCCGAGCAGCCAGAAGTAGCCGTCCTCGTCGACCTTGCAGCCGTCGCCGGCGAAGTAGCGACCCTCGAAGCGCGACCAGTAGGTGTCGCGGTAGCGCTCCGGGTCGCCGTAGATGCCCCGCAGCATGGAGGGCCAGGGCCGGGTCAGCGTGAGGTAGCCGCCGCCCTTCTCGACGACGTTGCCCTCGTCGTCGACGACCTCGGCGGCGATGCCCGGCAGCGGGAAGGTGGCCGAGCCCGGCTTCAGCGTCGTGGCACCCGGCAGCGGGGCGATCATGATGGCGCCGGTCTCGGTCTGCCACCAGGTGTCGACGATCGGGCACCGGCCGCCGCCGATGTGGGTGTGGTACCACATCCACGCCTCGGGGTTGATCGGCTCGCCGACCGACCCGAGGAGCCGCAGCGACGACAGGTCGTGGCGCGCCGGCTCCTGGGGGCCCCACTTCATGAAGGTGCGGATGGCCGTCGGCGCCGTGTAGAGGATCGTCACCTTGTAGCGCTCGACGATGTCCCACAGCCGGTCGCGGCCCGGCGTGTCGGGCGTCCCCTCGTAGATGACGCTGGTCGCCGCGTTGGTGAGCGGGCCGTAGACGATGTAGCTGTGGCCGGTCACCCAGCCGATGTCGGCCGCGCACCAGTAGACGTCCTTCTCCGGCTTCAGGTCGAAGACGTAGCGGTGCGTGTAGGCGACCTGGGTGAGGTAGCCGCCCGTGGTGTGCATGATCCCCTTGGGCTTGGCGGTGGTGCCCGAGGTGTAGAGCACGTAGAGCAGGTCCTCGCTGTCCATGCGCTCGGGCTCGCAGGTGGGCGCCGCCGAGGCCATCAGGTCGTGGTACCAGTGGTCGCGGCCCTCGGTCATGTCGACCTGCACGTCGCCGGCGGCCTCGTGCCCGGTCACCCGCCGGACCACGACGACGTTCTCGATCGAGGGCGTCGCCGCCAGGGCGACGTCGGCGATGGGCTTGAGCAGGTGGGGCTTGCCCCGGCGGAAGCCGCCGTCGGCGGTGACCAGCACCTTGCACTGCGCGTCGTTGATGCGGTCCGCCAGCGAGTCGGCCGAGAAGCCCCCGAACACCACCGAGTGCGGTGCGCCGATGCGGGTGCAGGCCAGCATGGCGACCGGAAGCTCGGGGATCATCGGCATGTAGATGGCGACGCGGTCGCCGCGGCGCACGCCGAGGTCCCGCAGCACGTTGGCGAACCGCTGCACCTCGTCGAGCAGCTGGGCGTAGGTGATGGTGCGGCGGTCGCCGGGCTCGCCCTCCCAGTGGTAGGCGACCCGGTCGCCGAGGCCCGCCTCCACGTGGCGGTCGAGGCAGTTGTACGACACGTTGAGCGTGCCGCCGACGAACCACTTGGCGAACGGCGGGTCCCACTCGAGGATCGTGTGCCACTCGTCGTACCAGCTGACGAGCTCGGCCGCCTGGCGAGCCCAGAACCCCTGCCAGTCCTTCTCCGCCTCGTCGTATACCTCGGCGCCCGTGACGAGCGCGTCGGCCTTGAAGGTGTCGGGCGGCGGGAAGGTCCGGTCCTCGACGAGGAGTTCCTCGATCGCAGTCGACTGCGGCTCCGGCGCCATGGCGCTCCCCCTCTGCTTCGGCGACTTGGCGGTGGACCGAGCCTACCGTCGCGCCGGTCGCCGGTTCCCCGGTGCGGACGTCGTGCCGTCGCAGCGTCGCCGGGCCACGGCGGACGGTGGTAGCGGCGGGCTGCCACGTGGAAAGGTGTCGCCCATGTCGCGGCGCACGCCGTTGTCCCGTGAACGCGTCCTGGCGGCCGCGCTCGCGCTGGTCGACGCCGAGGGCGTCGAGGCGCTGACGATGCGGCGGCTGGGGCGTGAGCTCGGCGTCGAGGCCATGTCGCTCTACGGCTACGTCGACAGCAAGGACGACCTCATCGAGGGCGTCGTCGAGCAGGTCTTCCGCGAGATGCCGCTGATCGTCCCCGGCGGGCCCGGGGGCTGGAAGGCCCGCCTCCGCCGCCACGTCGCCACCTACCGCCGGGTGCTGCTCGCCCACCCCAACGTCGTGCGGCTGGTCGCCCGGCGCCCGCTCGACATCGAAGGCGTCGCCGCCTTCGTCGAGTCGGCCCTGGCCGAGCTGCGCTCGCTCGGCCTCGACCTCGAGACCGCCGACCGGGTGCTGGGCGTGCTCGCCGGGTTCACGCTGGGCGTCGTGTCCGAGCAGGTGGGCGTCGAGCTCCAGGGCCGGCGGTCGACCCGCTACGAGGACATCGACCCCGCCCGCTACCCCAACCTGGCCGCGGCCAAGCCCCAGACGTCCGAGGACTTCGACCGCGAGTTCGAGATGGGCGTCGACTTCATCCTCGACGGCATCGAGCGCCTCCTCGCAGCGCGCGGGGTGCCCACCGAGGAGGACGACGAGGGCGAGGCCCACGGCGGGGCGACCGCCGGCACGCCCGTCCGCGACGCCGGTCGGGCGCACCGCTGACAGCGCCGGCGACCTCGACCGGGGCCGCGCCGGTGCCGGCGGTCGGTCAGGGCCGCCACTCGAGCACGGCGAACCCGCCGAGGCCCGCCGGATCGAGCAGGGCGTCGGCCTCGGTGACCCGGCTGCGAGCCGCGACGGCGGCCAGGTCGCCGATGTGCGCCCGCTCCCGCCAGGTCCGGCGGGCATCCTCGACCAGCCCCTCGACGCCGTGGGCCCGCAGCCACTCGGCCTGGGTGGTGTGGAGGTCGGGCTCGCGCACGAGCGCGAGCTGGTCGACGGCCACCTCGCAGGTGATGTCCTGGGTGCCGAGGTCGGCGAGCGGTGACACGCCCCGCCGGTGGCCCCGGTAGGTGCGGAGCCACTCCTCCTGGGGCCGGGCGGCCATCTCGGCGGTCGTGCTGACGTAGTCGAACACCACCACCAGCCCGTCGCGCCCGGCGACGGCCAGCGCGTCCCGCAGCCAGTCGCGGGCGGGTTCCTGCACCGGCACGCGGGCGCCCTCGGCCGCGCCCGGCGCCAGCCGGTCGAGCAGGTCCGGGGTGTCGTCGGCGAACGGCACGAGCCGCTCGACGAACCGGGTGCCGCCGTCCGTGCCCCGCCCGCCCGGCTCGAGGTCGACCCGGACCTCGCACCAGCCGCCGTCCCGCCGCTCGGCCAGACCGAAGGGCAGGTTGTCCAGCAGCTCGTTGGCCAGCACGACCGCCGGGCCCGGCAGCCGGGGCATGGCGGCCAGGCTGACGCAGATCGGCCCCTCCGGCGCCTCGGCCACCGGCACCTCGGTGTCGGGGTCGACCGGGGGGAACGCGAGCGCCGGGTCCTCGAGCCGCAGGCGCTCGGCGTGCAGCCGCCGCTGGGCGGCGCTCCGCTCGACGAGCACGTAGCGCAGGGCGGGCGCGCAGGCCGGCGACGCCGCCAGGACGGTGCGGCACAGGGTCCCCGGCCCGGCACCGGGCTCGACGACGACGAACACCGGCGGCTCGCCGAGCGCCCGCCACCGCTCGTCCAGCATCCGGGCGACGACCGCGCCGAAGAGGGCGCCGACCTCGGGGCTGGTGACGAAGTGGCCCTCCCGGCGCCCCGACCGGCCGCCGACCTCGTAGAAGCCGGCCTCGGGGTCGTACAGCGCCCGCTCGACCACCCGCCGGAACGGCACGGGCCCGTGGCGGCGGATGTCGTCGGCGACCCGGGCGGCGGCGGGGGTGGCGGTCACGGCAGGGGTGCGGGACGGGGGTGGGGATGGGAGGCGCACATCGTGCGCCAAGCATCGCAGCGGCCGCCACTATCGTCAGCTCGATGGCCGGACGGGAACACACACGCAGGACGGTGCTCGCCGTCACGTTGGCAGCGGCCTGCGCCCTCGCCCTCGGGGCGTGCGGCGACGACGGCGACGACACCGAGGCGAGCGGAGCACGCGACGACGAGCCGACCGAGACGACGGCGGCGGGGGCCGCCGGCGACGGGGCCGAGGACGGGACCGGCGACGCCGCCGCAGGGCTGTGCAAGAACCTGACCGAGGACGAGCTCACCGGCATCATCGGCGAGGTCGTCGACGCCACGGGCCGGGGCGGCGAGCCGGTCTTCCTGCGGTCCGACGGGAGCGAGTTCAACTACGTCGTCGACGGCTGCACCTTCGAGGTGGCCGTCCCCGACGACGACGAGCCCCACGAGTACGCGATCTACACGGGCACCCCGCCCGAGGGCATCGACCTCTACGAGGAGTTCGAGGTCGGTCGCCGGCCCGAGGACATGGAGCCCGTCGACGGGCTCGGCGAGCGCGCCTTCGTCGACCACACGTTCGGCAACCAGAAGGTCGAG
>DATGPY010000138.1:0-6111 GCA_035304465.1 Acidimicrobiales bacterium
CGCCGTAGGCGGCGCGGTCCGGCGGGATCTCGACCGACGCCAGCCACCGGCTGTTGACGTGGCGGAAGAGGTCGTCCTGCGGGCGGACGTCGGGGGACAGCTCGTCGACGGCGATGCCGCTCGCGGTGCTCGGGGCCATGCTATGCTCCTCCGTGGCTCGGCCGGTCCCGCCAGCCTACGGGCGGTCGGCCGCCCGCGGCCCCGGGTTCAGACCGTCGGGGGCGGTGGTGTCGAGCGGATCAGCGCGTCGATGGCGCGGGCGACCGACTCCATCGTCGTGAACAGCGAGTCGCCGGACAGCTCGGTGTCGAGCCCGGTGAGCAGTTCGATGCCGAGGAACAGCGCCGCCACCGCGGCGGTGAGGTCGTCGCGGGGGACGAGGTCGCGGTAGGGCGTGCCGGCCAGCAGCCGGTCGATGGTGTCGCCCACGAGGGTCGTCCACGGGCGCAGCGACTCGCTGATGCCGCGGGACAGCTCGGGCGAGCCGACCGCGCCGGCGAGCACCTGGGTGAGCGCCGCGACCGTGCCCTCCTGGAACTCCTCGTCGTGGAGGCGGCGGGCGACGGCGACCAGCTCTTCGAGCGAGGTGACCTCGGCCAGGGCGGGCGCGTAGAGCGCCGAGCGGCGCTCGCTCTCACTGCGGGCAACGGCGACGAGCAGCCCCTCGACCGACCCGAAGTGGTAGAAGATCAGCGCTTGGTTGAAGCCGCCGCGGCGGGCGATCGAGCGGGCGCTGATGCCGGCGATCCCCTCGTCGCGCAGCGCCTGCAGCGCGGCCTCGACGATCCGGGCCCGGGTCTTCTCGGCGCCGTGGCGGCCCCGGGGCTCGCTCGGGGGCATGGGCCCTCACCCTCGCGCCGCGACCGGCCGCTCGAGGTGGCGGGGGTCGATGAGCGTCTGCAGCGCCCAGGTCGCGTAGGTGTGGGGGAAGCGGGCCAGCCCCTCGCCGGCGGTGCTCTGGTCGAGGTGGGCGACAGCGCGCCGGGCGGTGTCCGCGTAGCGGTCGGCGGTGGCGAGGGCCTCGGCGATGGCGCCGGACCGGCGGACGAGGTCGATGGCCCGGGCCACGGCCGCGGGGCTGTCGCCCTCGGCGAGCGCCTGCTGCAGCTCGTCCCCGCCAGGGCCCTGCAGCGCCGAGATGACCGGCAGCGTGTAGACGCCGCTGGCGATGTCGTTGCCGGTGGGCTTGCCGAGTCGCTCCTCGTCACCGATGAGGTCGAGCACGTCGTCGAGCACCTGGAAGCTCATGCCGAAGGCGAGCCCGAACCGGCCCAGGGCCTCGGTGGTGCGCTCGTCGAGCCCGGCGCAGTGGGCGCCGAGCCGGCAGGCGCACGCGAACAGCGCGGCCGTCTTGCCCCGCACCGAGGCGAGGTGGGCGTCGACGGTGCGTTCGGGGTCGTACTCGTCCTGCATCTCGAGCACCTGGCCCTCGCACAGCTCGCCGAGCGCCACGGCGATCAGGCGGGCGGCCTCCTGGCTGACCCCGGCGGCGAGCTCGGCGGCCCGAGCGAGGATGTAGTCGCCGGCCAGGACGGCGTGGTTCACGCCCTCGACGGCGTTGATGGTGGGCCGGCCGCGCCGGGTGGCCGCGTCGTCGAGGATGTCGTCGTGGACGAGCGAGCCGACCTGGACGAGCTCGACCGCGGCGGCCGCGTCGACGACCCGGTCGTCGAACACGTCGCCGGTGGCGGCCGCGACGACGGTGAGCAGCGGGCGTAGGCGCTTGCCGCCGGCCGAGACGACCCGATGGGACGCCGGGCCGAGCGGCGACCGGTCGCCCCCGATGGCCTCGGTGAGGCGATCCTCCACGGCGGCGAGCCGGTCGGGGAGGTCGGGCAGGCCGAAGTGGCGCGCCAGCCCGGTGGGGGAGAGGTCCGGCGGTCGGTCGGCGACGGGCAGGGGTCGGGTGGGGGCGGGACGGGACGGGGCGGGGGCCATGGGGACTCCTCGTGCCCGGCGGGGGCCGTCGGTGGGCGAACGATTTGAGCGTACGCTCAAACACCGACCGGGGCAACGGCCGCCTCCGTCACGACGGTCACACCCGCCGGGCGCCCGGTGTGGCGTGCCCGCCGCGCCGGCGGGCGGCTCCACCTCTTGCGCCACGCACTGCGGCCGCGCGACAACTATCCATGGCCGCGCGGCGCGCAGGTGGCTGGGTAGCGATCGGCACGAAGGGGGAGACCGATGTCGCAGACGCGAGCTGGGTCACGGCTGGTCAAGGGCGTGGCGGTGCTGGTGTCCCTGATCGGTGTCGCGCTGGGCTTCGTCAGCCCGTCCGACGCCACCCGGGACTGAGCGGTACCCGGCCACGCTCGGCACCCCCGGCCGCGGACGGACCGCGCCCGCGGCGGCCGGCGGTCAGTTGCCGTTGGTCGACCAGTGCCAGGGCTCGCTGGGCAGGTTGTACAGCCCGTAGCGGGCGGCGTTGGCCGACAACCACGAGAAGCACGAGCTGCCCCGGCTCACCGTCCCGCCGCCGTTGCAGGTGAAGTCGATCGCGAGGCCCTGCTCGTGCATCGAGGTGCCGGGGCGGGCGGTCGGTGGGCTGCACTGCGACGACGGCATCTCGTAGATCGCGTACTGCGAGGTGCCGCAGTGGGCCTTGCGCAGCTCGACCTGCTGCTGCGGGTCGCGGTAGCCGCCACCGCAGAGCCGGACGCCGGCGGCGTTGGCGTCGTTCAGCAGCTGCTGGACGTTCGAGGCGATCGACCCGGCGACGGTGATCGAGCCGCCGCCCGGGCAGGTCACGGTGGCGAGCCCGCCCGGGGCCGGCGAGACGGTCGACGAGCCGCCGGCGGGCTGGGCCGTCGAGGCCTGCAGCGCCGCGGCCAGCGACGCCTGCTCGGCGGCGATCTGGCGGGACAGCTCGGCGTCGGCCGCCGCCAGCGCCTCGGCCTCGGCCAGCTTGGCGTTGAGGCGGCTCTCGACATCGGTGGCGAACTGCTCCTGGACGGCCAGCGCGGCCTCCAGCTCGGCCATCGCCGCGTCGGCCTCGGCCTTCTTCTCCGCCGCCTCGGCCGCGAGCTCCTCCTGGACCGCCTTCTCCGCCTCGAGGTCCTCCCGGGCCTCGTCGAGCGCCTCCAGGGCGTCGGCGTCGGCCCGGGACTGCACGTCGAGGATGGCCCGCATGACCGTGGCGTCGGTGAGCGTCTCGGCGTTGAAGGCCTCGAGGGCGTGGTTGATCGGCGGGTCGGTGAAGGCCTGGACGACCATCTCGTCGGCCATGGCCTCGAGCTCCTCGATGGACGCCTCGAGGTCGTCGATGCGCGCCTGCGAGGCAGCGACCTCGGCCTCGGCCGAGGCCCACGCGTCGTTGGCGGCGTTCACCACGACCTGCTGGCCGGCGATCTCCGTCTGGATGGCGGCGAGGGCCTCCTCGATCTCGGCGCTCTCGGCCTCCAGGACGTCGATCTCCTCGGCGACCGCGGCGGCCCGGGAGCGCACGTCCTCGAGCTGCTCCTCGGGCGACGGCTCGCCCTGCGCCCCGGCGGGATCAGGCGCGAGCGCGCCGGCGGCGAGGACCGCGGCGACGAGACCTCTCCACAGCGCGGGACGACGACTGAACCCTCGCACCCCAAGCTCCCCAGCTCGACTCGGATGTTCCGTGCCCGGTGGCGGCCGGACGGCCTGCCCCGTGCCCCGCGGCGCTGCGGGCGGCGGCGAATGTAACGAATCGCCGATCGGTTGTCACGTAAGCGCAATGAAGCCCAGGTCGGCGGGGGTGGCCCTCCCGGCGCGGCCGCACCGACCCTGTGCCAGGATCGCGGCCATGACCTCCACCGACGAGGGCGGGGTGCCGCGCACGCTGGTCGGCATCTCGTTCCGGGACGCCTTCCGGGCGCAGGAGTTCCTCACCGCCGCCACCCGGCTGGCCTCCGAGGGCCACCTCCGCCTCCTCGACGCCGTGTTCGTCACGAAGGACGACGAGGGGCGCACGATGGTGCGCGAGACGGTCGACCTCGAGACCGGTCCCAGCGCGCTCTCCGGCGCCCTGTGGGCCGGCCTCTTCGGCCTCATCCTCGGCGGGCCGGTGGGCTGGATCGTCGGCGCGGGCGTGGGCGCCGGCACGGGCGCCGTCGCCGCCAAGATCATCGACCACGGCGTCAGCGACGAGTGGGTCGGCTGGTTCCGCCAGGCGGTCGACGAGGGGACCACGACGCTCGTCCTGCTGGTCGAGGAGCTCGACGTCGGCGCGCTCGTGCGCGAGCTCGAGCGCTTCGCGGGCGCCCGGCTCGTCTACGCCAACCTCGACCCCACCTGGCTCGACCGCATGCGCGCCGCGTTGGGCGAGACCCCGGGGACGACGACCGGCTCCGGCGGTGCGGAGCCGACCGACGAGGGGGCGTGAGGCGGCGGCGCCGACCGGGAGATCCCGCACGCCTCCCGGCCGGCGCCACGCGTCGATGGTGGCGACGCGGTCCGCCTCGGCGGCCGCCGGAGGTCCGCCCGGCCTCCGACGGCCTCGCCGCACACGGCCCGCCGGCTGGAGACGGCGCGGCCGTGGTGATCGAAGCTACGCACCTCCGGCACGGGCCGGATCCGTAGCCACTACGTAATTCCGACCGGCCCGGACCGCGGGCCGCCGGGCCGGGGTCGGTACGATCCGGTCGTGTTCGCACGATGGCCGCTGGTCGGCCGCGACGCCGAGCTCGCCGCGGTGCGACGCACGCTGGCCTCGGCGCGGGGCCCCCGCGGCGTCGCGGTCTTCGGTGAGCCCGGTGTCGGCAAGACCCGGCTCATCGCGGAGGTCGTGGAGGGCTGCCGCCGGGACGGCATGGCGGTCGAGTGGGTGCGGGCGACCGAGGCGGCCCGCCGCATCCCGCTCGGGTCGTTCGCCCACCTCCTGGGGCCGGAGGCCGCCGCCCACAACCACGACGACCTGCTGCACCTCGCGCTCGCCCGCCTCGACGCCCGGACCGGCACCGGCCCGTTCCTGCTCGCCGTCGACGACGCCCACCTGCTGGACGACACGTCGGTGGCGCTGCTGCACCTCGTCGCCACCCAGTCCTCCGCCCGCCTGCTCGTCAGCGTCCGCACCGGCGAGCCGCTGCCGGCCGGGCTGGTCGCGCTCTGGAAGGACGAGCTGCTCACCCGGCTCGACATCGGGCCGCTCGGCCGCGCGGCCACCGAGGAGCTGGTGCTCCAGGTCGTCGGCGAGGACGTGCCGGCGTCGCTGCTCGACCGGATCTGGGAGCTCAGCCGCGGCAACGCCCTCTTCGTGCGCGAGCTCGTCACCGCCGCGGTCGAGCGGCGGGCCAGCGGCGCCGCCGGGCCCGTCCGCCTTCCGGAGGGCCATCTCGCCCGGCTGCGCGAGCTGGTCGAGGAGCGGCTCCGCCTGCTGGACCCCGGGCCCCGGGCCGCCCTCGAGGTCTTCGCGGTCGGCGAGCAGGTGCCGCTGGAGGTGGCCGAGCGGCTCGCCGGCGCCGACGACCTCGAGGAGCTGGAGCGCCGGGGGCTCGTCGAGGTGGTCGGCTCGGGCGCGGTGGTGCAGGTGGCCCACCCGCTCTACGGCGAGGTGATCGCCGACGACCTGCCCCGCGTCCGGCGCCGGGCCATCCTGCGCGACCTCGTCGAGGCGGTCGGCGACCTCGACACGGTCGACCGGCTGCGGGTCGCCACCTGGCGCCTCGAGTCCGGCGCGCCGGGCGACGCCGAGCAGCTGCTGGCGCTCGGCCGCGAGGCGCTGGGCCGCCTCGACCACGTGCTCGCCGAGCGGCTGGCGCTCGCCGCCGGCGGCACCGCCTGCGCCGAGGCCGGCCTCGTGCTCGCCGAGGCGCTCACCGGCCAGGGGCGGCCGCAGGAGGCCGCCGAGGTGCTGGCCGAGCTGCAGCCCGACGACCCCGAGCTGGTCGCCCGCGTGGCCATGGCCCGGGCCAGCAACCTGTTCCTCCACCTCGACCGGTCGGCGGAGGCCGAGGCCGTGCTGCGGGAGGCCGACCGCGACCTGGCCGGCCACCCGGCCTGGCAGGCCGAGTGCCGCTCGGTGCTGGCCCAGATGCTGATGTTCATGATGCGGCTGCCCGAGGCCGGCGAGATCGCCGACCAGCTGGTGGCCGCGCCGGGCACGCCGGAGAGCGCCCGGGTCCGGGCGGTGTCCGTGGCCGTCTCCGT
>DATGPY010000139.1:0-3673 GCA_035304465.1 Acidimicrobiales bacterium
CCCCGGGCGATCGCCGCCTGCGGGATCTCGCGCAGGGAGCGCATGCGGTCCTTGTAGACCTGCATCGGCCGGCCGAGGACCTCCTCGGTCGTGACCTCGAACATCCCTCCGGGCCCCGTGAGCTGGGCTCGGACCTCCGACAGGCTGGGCATCGTGCTCTCCCCCCTCGCTGATGCGTCCGTCAGCGAAGGGTAGCCCGCGCCGGCCGTACCCAGGCCGGGCCCCGGGCGGGGCGGGCCTCAGCCGCGGTGGGGCGCGGCGACCTCCTCGAGGAACCGGTCGATCGCCTCGATCTTCTGGGCGCCCTGGCCGAGGGTGAAGTCCGGCAGGATCAGCTCGTCGAGGCCGATCGCCGCGTAGGCGTCGACGACCTCGCGCATGCGCGCCGGCGTGCCGGCCATGAGCGGGCGGGGGACGGCGGCCTCGATCTGGGCCGCCTGCTCCTCGTCGTCGGTGAAGAAGACCAGGACCTGGGCCGAGCGCTCGATCTCGGCGGGGTCCCGGCCCACCCGCTCGCAGGCCCGGTCGAGGGCGGCGGACCGCTCGGCGATGTGGTCGGGCAGGCCCCAGGTGTTCCACTCGTCCGCGTGGCGGGCGACGACGCCGAGCATGCGGTCGCCCTTGCCACCCACCAGGATCGGCAGCCGCGCCTGGACGGGCTTCGGCTCGCAGAGGGCGTCGGTCACCCGGTAGTGCTCGCCGTGGAAGGTCGTGGTCGGCTGCGTCAGCAGACCCCGCACGACCTGGACGGCCTCGGCGAACCGGTCGACCCGCTCCCGGGGCGGGGGCAGCTCGATGCCGTACTGCTCGTGCTCGTTGACCTGCCACCCGGCGCCCAGGCCGAGCACGAACCGCCCGCCGGTGACGTGGTCGATGGTCGCGGCCATGTTGGCCACGACCGCCGGGTGCCGGTACGTGTTGCCGAGCACCAGCGGGCCGACCCGCACCCGCTCGGTGGCCGCGCCCAGCGCGGCGAGCAGCGAGCCGGCCTCGAGCGTGGGCGTGTCGGGCGGGAAGGGCCCGGGCTGGTCGGGCATGAAGTGGTCGGCGACCCAGACCCCGTCCCAGCCGGTGGCGTCCGCGTGGCGGGCGGCCGTGAGCACCTCGGACCAGGGCTGGTGGGGCGACGTCCACAACGAGAACCGCATCCCGCCAGCATGTCAGCCCGCCGGCCGGGCGCGCGGCACCCCACCGGGCCGGCGGCGGGGACCGGCGGTCAGCTGCGCAGGCGCTCGACCACGTAGTCGATGCAGTGGGTGAGCGCCTCGACGTCCTCGGGGTCGATCGCCGGGTACAGCGCGATGCGGAGCTGGTTGCGCCCCAGCTTCCGGTAGCTCTCGGTGTCGACGATGAAGTTGTCGCGCAGCACCGCGGAGACCTGCTTGGCGTCGACCGACTCGTCGAGGTCGATGGTGGCGACGACGTGGCTGCGCAGCGCGGGGTCGGCGACGAACGGCGTGGCGTAGTCGCTGGCCTCTGCCCAGCCGTAGATGATCTCGGCCGACCGGTCGCACCGGGCCGCCGCGAACGGCAGGCCGCCGTTGTGCACGATCCACTCGATTTGCTGGACGGCGAGGAAGATCGTGGCCAGCGCGGGGGTGTTGTACGTCTGGTCCTTGCGGCTGTTCTCCAGCGCGATGCCGAGGTCGAGGAACGCCGGGCACCAGCGGCCGCCCCGCGTGATCCGCTCGATGCGCTCGACGGCGGCGGGGGAGAGGGCGGCGATCCACAGGCCGCCGTCCGAGGCCAGCGCCTTCTGCGGCGCGAAGTAGTAGGCGTCGACCTGCGAGGCGTCGAGCCGCAGGCCACCGGCCGCCGAGGTGCCGTCGACCAGCACGAGGCCCTCGGCGCCCTCGGGGCGGCGGGGCGTGACCGCCACGCCCGTCGAGGTCTCGTTGTGGGTGAGGCAGTAGGCGTCGACGTCCGGGGTCGCCTTGGCCTCCGGCGCCGTGCCCGGCGGCGACTCGATGACCTCGGGGTCCTCGAGGTGGGGCGCCGCCTTCGTGCAGGCCGCGAACTTCGAGGAGAACTCGCCGAAGCTGAGGTGCTGGCTGCGCCGCTCGATGAGGCCGAACGTGGCGGCGTCCCAGAACGCGGTGGTGCCGCCGTTGCCGAGCACGACCTCGTAGCCGTCGGGGAGCGAGAGCAGCTCCGACACGCCGTTGCGGAGCGCCGCAACCATGAACCGCACGGTGGCGGCCCGGTGGCTGGTGCCCAGGTAGGTGCGGGCACCCTCGGCCAGCGCGGCGACCGCCTCGGGCCGGACCTTGGACGGGCCGGAGCCGAAGCGCCCGTCGGCGGGCAGCAGGTCCTCGGGGATCCGTATCGCTTCGGTCGCCTCGCTCACGCGTGCCACTATCGCGGCCGGTCGAGACAAGGAGCCAGTTCGTTGCCCCCCACGAGCCGCATCTCCGCCCGCGTCGCCGCCGTCAGCGGATCGGCCACGCTCGCCGTCGACGCCAAGGCCAAGGCCCTCAAGGCGGCGGGGGAGCCGGTCATCGGCTTCGGGGCCGGTGAGCCCGACTTCCCGACGCCGGACCACATCGTCGAGGCCGCCGCCGCGGCCTGCCGCGACCCGCGCATGCACAAGTACACGCCGGCCGCGGGCCTGCCCGAGCTGCGGGAGGCCATCGCGGCCAAGACGGCGCGCGACTCCGGCTACGAGGTCGACCCGGGCCAGGTGCTGGTGACCAACGGTGGCAAGCACGCCGTGTTCAACGCCTTCCTGACCCTGCTCGACCCGGGCGACGAGGTGCTGCTTCCGGCGCCCTACTGGACGACCTACCCGGAGCCGATCCGGCTGGCCGGTGGCGTGCCGGTCGTGCTGCGCACCGACGAGAGCACGGGGTTCCGGGTGACGGTCGACCAGCTCGACGCCGCGGTCACCGACCGCACCAAGGCCCTGCTGTTCGTCTCACCCTCCAACCCGACCGGCGCCGTCTACCCGCGCGCCGAGGTCGAGGCCATCGGTCGGTGGGCGGCCGAGCGGGGGCTGTGGGTCGTCACCGACGAGATCTACGAGCACCTCGTCTACGGCGACCACGAGTTCCACTCGCTCCCGGCGCTCGTGCCCGAGGTGGCCGACCGCTGCATCGTCCTCAACGGCGTGGCCAAGACCTACGCCATGACCGGGTGGCGGGTCGGCTGGATGATCGGGCCCCGGGACGTCGTCGCCGCCGCGACCAACCTGCAGTCGCACGCCACCTCGAACGTGTCCAACGTCGCCCAGGCGGCGGCGCTGGCCGCGGTGAGCGGCGACCTGTCGGCGGTCGCCGAGATGCGGGCTGCCTTCGAGCGACGGGGGCGGACGATGCACGAGCTGCTGTCCGCCATCCCCGACGTGGCGATCCTCGAGCCCCAGGGCGCCTTCTACGGGTTCCCCAACCTGTCCGCGTACCTGGGCCGGGACCTCCGGGGCACCACGCCGACCACCACGGTCGAGCTGTGCGAGGTGCTGCTGGAGCAGGCGAAGGTGGCGATCGTGCCGGGCGAGGCGTTCGACGCCCCCGGCTACGCCCGCATGTCCTTCGCGCTGGCCGACGACGACCTCGCCGAGGGCTGCCGGCGCATCGCCGACCTGCTGGCCGAGGCGGCCTGACGGCCCGATCGCCCGGCCCGTCGCCCGCCCGGCCGCGGGTGGCGGCGAGCGGTCGTGCGCACGCGGTCGAGCGCG
>DATGPY010000140.1:0-4317 GCA_035304465.1 Acidimicrobiales bacterium
CGAGAGCGGGCTGGGGCTGACGTTCATGGGCACGCTCTTCGTCGCGGTCACGACCTCGCTGCCCGAGCTGGTGTCGTCGATCGCCGCGGTGCGCATCGGGTCCTACGACCTGGCCGTCGGCAACCTGTTCGGCAGCTGCGCCTTCAACATGGCTGCCCTGCTCGTCGTCGACCTCGCCTACGCCGACGGGCCGCTCCTGCCGGCGGTCCACCCCAGCCAGAGCGTCGCCGCCGTCGGCGCGGTGCTGCTCATGGCCCTCGCCCTCGCCGCCATCGTCCACGGCGAGACGCGGGTGCACCGGCTGGAACCCGACGCCGTCCTGCTGCTCGTCGTCTACGCGGGCTGCATCTACGCCGTCTGGACCGCGCAGCCCTGACCCCGGCGGGTCAGGGCGCCCAGACGACGCAGTCCCGCGGCGCCGGGATGACGACGGTCGGCCAGGCCAGCGTGCGCAGGAGGTGGTGGGTGACGCTGCCGAGCAGGCGCTGGGAGATCGGGCCGAGGCCACGCGACCCCACGACCACGCCGGCCGGGCGCTCGGCGTCCGCCACCCGGGGCAGGACGTCGCGGGGGTCGCCCGGCTCGATCACCGTGCGGTGGTCGACGCCCCGGGCCCGCAGCGGCGCGCTCCACTCCTCCGCAAGCCGCAGGCGGGCCTCGCCGAGCAGGCTCTCGCCCTCCTCGGGGGTCAGGTCGGCGACCTCGGGCTCGTACGCGTGGGCGGCGACCACCGGCAGGCCGGCCGCCCGGGCCAGCTCGGCCGCCCACCGCACCGCCCGCGACGCACCGGCCGAGCCGTCGACGCCGACGACGAGCCCGGCGCCGGCCCGGGGCGGCACCTCGGCGTCGTCCGGCACCACGGCGACGGCCCGCACCGGGCACTCGGTCAGGCGGCTGGCGGTCGAGCCCAGCAGCGCCCGCAGGGCGTTGCCGGCGCCACGGGCGCCGACCACGACGAGGCCGGCGTCGAGGCGGGCCGCCTCCCGCGCCAGCGCACCGGGCACCTCGCCCCGCAGGGCCCGGGCCCCGGCGACGGCACCGGGGTCGCCCAGCTCGGCCGCGGCCAGCTCCCGCAGGTGCCGCTCGACCGCGGCCTCCAGGTCGGCGGCGTCGGCGATGCCGCCCCCCAGGGCGCCGTCGAGCGGCGGACCCTGCTGCCAGGCGTGGGCCAGGTGGAGGTCCGCAGCGGTGGCCCTGGCGCACCAGGCCGCCCACCGGAGGGCGAGCCGCGAGTGCGCCGAGCCGTCGAGGCCGACGAGGACGGTGCGGATGCCGGCCACCCTAGCCCTCCCCGTCCCGCCCCTCGATCACCGCCCGGGCCGCGGGCAGCGTCGACCGGTCGGCCAGCAGCAGCAGGGTGTCGCCGGCCTCGAGCGTCGTCGAGCCCTGGGGCACGGTGAACTCCTCGCCCCGGCTGATCAGCACGACGAGCGCGCCCGGCGGCAGGTGCAGGTCGACGAGGCGGCGGCCCACGGCGGCCGACCCCGCGGGCACGGCCAGCTCGTGCAGCTCCATCGAGCCCTCCAGGGTGTCGGTGGCCTCGACCGGGTAGGCCGGGCGGCGTTCCAGCGGTGCGTCGACCCGCAGGCGCCGGGCCACGAGCGGGATCGACGTGCCCTGCACCAGCACCGAGACGATCACGATGAAGAAGACGACGGCGAAGATCCGCCGGCCGCCCGGGACGCCCTCGACGAGCGGGTAGGTGGCGAGCACGATCGGCACCGCACCCCGCAGCCCCACCCACGACACCATGGCCATCCGGCGCAGGCCCGGGCGGAACGGCGCCAGGAGCGGCACGACGGCGACCGGCCGGGCGACGGCCATGAGCGCGAGCGTGACGAGCAGCGCCCGCCCGGCGATCGGGCCCAGCTCGGAGGGGACCACCAGCAGGCCGAGGCTGAGGAACACCGCGATCTGCATGAGCCACGACAACCCGTCGGCGAAGCGCTTCAGGCTCCGGCGGTGGATGACCCGGCGGGCGTTGCCGAGGGTGAGGCCCGCGACGTACACGGCGACGAAGCCGCTGCCCCCGGCAAGGGACGTCAGCCCGAACACCCCGAGCACGACGGCGACGAGGGCCACGGGGTACAGGCCCTCGTAGCCCAGCCGCAGCCGGTTGAGGACCACGACCGCGAGGCGGGCGAGCACGTAGCCGGCCACGGTGCCCACGCCCATCTGGGCCACGAACAGCGGCACGAGGTCGACCACCGAGGTGCCCGGCTCGGTGAGAAGCTCGATGCAGGCGACGGTGAGGAACACCGCCATGGGGTCGTTGCTGCCCGACTCCAGCTCGAGCAGCGGCCGCAGCGGCGGCTGCAGGCTGACGTTGCGCGACCGCAGGGTGGCGAACACCGCGGCGGCGTCGGTCGAGGACACGATCGAGCCGAGCAGCAGGCCGGTCGTGGTCGACACGTCGAGCACCCGCGCGGCCACGAGACCGGTCACGACGGCGGTGACCGCCACGCCGACGGTGGCCAGGAGGAGCCCGGGGGCCAGCACCGGGCGCACGGCCCGCCAGTCGGTGTCGAACCCGCCGCCGAAGAGGATGAAGGCCAGGGCGACCACCCCGACCGTCTGGGCCAGCTCGTAGTCGTCGAAGTCGATGCCGCCCGGCCCCTCCGACCCGGCCAGCACGCCGATGGCCAGGAACAGCAGCAGCGACGGCACGCCGAACCGGTCGGACAGCTTGCTGGCGAGCACCCCGGCCAGCAGCAGCCCGGCGGCGACCGCCATCGCCGGCCCCGGGTCGATCATCGTGGGCCCGCCCGGTGGCGCACGTCGACCCTCACGCCGGCACCGGCCGGCGCCGCGCCACCACCGCACCCCCGGGGGCCAGCACGGCGTGGCCCCCGGCGAGCCGGCTGCCGGGGCTGGCCGCCAGCTCCGCCTCGACCCCGTCGATGCGCACCGGGCCGCCGGCCCCGCCGAGGTCGGCCACGACCACGACGTCGCCCCGCTGCAGGACCACGGTCCCCGACCCGTCGTCGCCGTGGGCCTCGACGTTGCCCCGGCGGGCGTCCCGCAGGGCCGGCTCGCGCCGGCGCAGCGCCAGCAGCTCCCGGTACCAGGCGAGCACGTCGCGGTGGGGCGGGTGGTCCCGCTCCTCCCACCGCAGCACCGACGCCTCCCGGCTCGCCGGGTCCTGCGGGTCGGCCACCTCCTCCGGCGACCACCCGAAGCGGGCGAGGTCGCGCTGCCGGCCCCGCCGCACCGCCTCGGCCACGCCGGGGTCGGGGTGGTCGGTGACGTAGAGGAACGGCGTCGAGGCCGCCCACTCCTCGCCCTGGAAGATCAGCGGCACGTGCGGCGCGGCCAGCACCAGGGCGGTCGCCCCGTAGAGGGCCACCGGGTCGACGAGGTGGCTCAGCCGCTCGCCCCGGGCCCGGTTGCCGACCTGGTCGTGGTTCTGCAGCCCCGCGACCAGCCGGTGGAGGGGGGTGGCGAGGTCCAGCGGCCGGCCGTGGCGCCGCTGTCGGCTGGGCGACCACCGGCCCCGGTAGCGGTAGCCGTGGGCCAGCACGTCGGCGACCTCGCTCGCCGCGCCGGTGAAGTCGAGGAGGTGGCCGCCGCGCTCGCCGGTGAGGGCGACGTGCAGCGCGTGGTGCAGGTCGTCGGTCCACATGCCGTCCAGCCCCAGACCACCGGCCTCGGGCGGCTCGACGAGCCGGGGGTCGTTGGCGTCGGTCTCGGCGATCAGGACCAGCGGCCGCTCCAGCGACGCGGCCAGCGCCCCGACCTCCTCGGCCAGCTCGGCGAGGAACGGGTGGGCCGAGCGGTCGTGGAGGGTCTGCACCGCGTCGAGGCGCAGGCCGTCGACGTGGAAGTCGCGCAGCCACCGCCGGGCGTTGTCGACGAGGAACGCCCGCACCTCGTCGCTGCCCGGTCCGTCGAGGTTCACCGCGTCGCCCCAGGGGGTCGCCGCCTGGCGGGTGAGGTAGGGACCGAACTCCTCCAGGTGGTTCCCGTACGGCCCGAGGTGGTTGTAGACGACGTCGAGCACGACGGCGAGGCCCCGGCGGTGGCAGGCGTCGACGAAGCGCTGGAGGCCGTGCGGACCGCCGTAGGGCTCGTGCACCGCGTAGAGGCCGACGCCGTCGTAGCCCCAGCCGTGGCGCCCGGGGAAGGCGGCGACCGGCATGACCTCGACGGTCGTGACGCCGAGGTCGACCAGGTGGTCGAGGTGCCCGATCGCGGCGTCGAAGGTGCCCTCCGGCGTGAAGGTGCCGACGTGGAGCTCGTACAGCACGGCCGACGAGAGCGGCGGCGCCGCGAAGCCGTCGTCGCCCCAACGGAAGGCGTCGTGGTCCACGACGCGCG
>DATGPY010000141.1:0-3097 GCA_035304465.1 Acidimicrobiales bacterium
CTGGCGCTGCTCGGCGACCGGGCGGAGGGGGTGGCGAACGCCGAGGTGGGGCACGCCGGGCTGACCCGGTTCGCCAACAGCCGCATCCACCAGAACGTCGGTGAGGTCGTGCGGCGGGTCGAGCTGGCGGTCGTCGCCGGCGGCCGCTTCGCCCGGGGCGCCACCACCCGGGCCGACGGCGACGGGCTCGCCGCCCTGGTCGAGCGGGTGCTGGCCGCGGCCGCCCTCCGACCGGTCGACCCCCACGCCGCCGGGTTCGCGCCGCCTGCCCCGGTACCGCCGGTCGAGCACTGGGACGAGGGCACGGCGACGGCGGGGCCGGACGAGCGGGCGCATGCCGTCGCCGCCTTCGTCGCCGCCGGCGGCCCGGTCGCTGCCCGCCTCACCAGCGGTGCGGGCGGTGAGGCCGCCGGCTACTGCGCCACCCGGGCGGGCGCGCGGGCGCTCGCCGCCACCACCGGCCAGCGGGCGGTCGCCCGGACGAGCGCCGCCCGGCTGGACGGCATCCACCGCGTGGCCGCGGCGGGCCAGCCGGCGGACGGCGGCGCGCAGGCGGTGTCGACCCGGTGGGGCGAGCTCGACGCCGCCGCCTGCGGCGTCCGGGCTGCGGCCACGGCCCGGGCCGGCGTCGACCCGATCGACCTGCCGCCCGGCGACTACGAGGTCGTGCTCTCGCCGCGGGCGGTGGCGGCCGTGCTGTCGTTCCCCGCGCACCTCGGGTTCAACGGCAAGGCGCACGCCGAGGGCCGGTCGTTCGTCCGGCCGGGGGAGCGGCAGTGGGACCCGTCGATCGACATCTGGGACGACGCCACCGACCCCCGGGCGCTCGGCGTGCCCTGGGACGCCGAGGGTACGCCGCGGCGGCGCCACGATCTGGTGCGGGCGGGCGTGTCGGTGGGCCTGACCCACGACCGGCGCTCCGCCCGGCTCGCGGGCGACGAGCCGACCGGCCACTCCGTCGGCGACGAGGCGCTCGGCGGCGTGCCGACCGACCTGTTCCTCCGGGGCGGGGACGCGCCGCCGGCGTCCCTGGTCGGCCGGGTCGAGCGGGGCCTGCTGGTGTCGGACCTCTGGTACAACCGGGTGCTCGACGCCAAGACCCAGGTCGTCACCGGCCTGACCCGCAACGGCCTGTTCCTCGTCGAGGGCGGGGAGGTCGTGGGGGCGGTGCGCAACATGCGCTTCACGCAGTCGGTGGTCGAGGCCTTCGGGCCCGGACGGGTGCTCGGGCTCGGCGACGACGCCCAGCTGGCCGGTACCGGCGAGGGCGCGACCGCCCACGTGCCGAGCGTCCGGCTGGCCTCGTGGTCGTTCACCGGCAACGCCCAGGGGTGAGCCGGCCGGCGCGACCGTCGCACCCCGCCCGTAGCCTCGGGCCATGGCAGACACCGTCCCCACCCGGCGGCCGCCCGCCGCGGCCTCGCACGCCGGCGCCGACGTCGAGCCCGCCCCACCCGCCCGGCCCGACGTGGTCGTGGGCGACGACGGCCGGCCCCGCTGCGGGTGGGGTGCCGGCGACCCGCTGTACGTCGCCTACCACGACCAGGAGTGGGGCCGCCCGCTGCGCGACGAGCGCGCCCTGTTCGGCCTGCTGTGCCTGGAGGCGTTCCAGTCCGGCCTCTCGTGGATCACCATCCTGCGCAAGCGCCCCGCCTTCCTGGCCGCGTTCGACGGCTTCGATCCCGAGGTCGTGGCCGGCTACGGCGAGGCCGACGTCGCCCGCCTGATGGGCGATGCCGGCATCGTGCGCAACCGGGCCAAGGTCGACGCCGCCGTCGCCAACGCCCGGGCGGTCGTGGCCATGCACGAGCAGGGCGAGACGCTGGTCGAGGTCGTGTTCGGCCACACCCCGCCGCCCGAGGAGCGCCCGCCCGGGCGCTACGCGCGCCTCGCGGAGGTGCCGGCGTCGACGCCCACCTCGGCGGCGCTGGCCCGCGACCTGCGCCGCCGGGGCTTCCGGTTCGTCGGGCCGGTCGTCGCCTACTCGCTCATGCAGGCGGCCGGGGTGGTCGACGACCACCTCGCCGGCTGCTGGGTGGCCGCCGAGGTCGACGCCGGCGGCGGCTGAGGCCGGTCGGGCGGTCCGCCCGGGCTACCAGAGCTGGTCGGTGTAGAGGTCGGTGCCGGGCACCGTCGGGATGAAGGGCGACGCCCAGCGGACCCGGGCCTCGCCCGACTCGGCGAGGCTGTCGGCGTAGTCGCCCACGGACGCCCACCAGGTCCCCGGCTCGTCCTGGGCGAACCACAGCTGCAGCTCGCGACGGTCGGCACCCTCGGTGCCGGGCTGCTCGACGGGGGCGTCGTCCGGCAGGGGCACGCCGCGGAAGCTGAGCACCAGCGCCACCGGCCCGTCGGGCGGCAGCACCGGCCGGGCGGCCCGGTCGGTGCGGCGGTCGTTCCCGCCGCCGGCGTCCCCGCCATCGCCCCCGTCGCCGTCGGTGCCGCCGTCTTCGGCCGGCTCGACGACGAGGACGCCCAGCGACCGGAACGGGTGGTCGAGCGCCAGCTCGGGCGGCACGCCGTCCGGGTCGCGCTCGACCGCCCCCTGGTAGAGGTACAGCAGCGTGTGGACGTGGTCGCGCTCGGCGAACATGCGGCCGTTGGCGTGCAGCCACCGCACCTGGCGGGTCGACCAGTCGACCATGTCCCGGAACCGGCCCTCGGGCGTCCAGTAGATCGACAGGTACGAGCCGGCCCGGTCGTCGCCGAACAGCGGTTCGGGGCTGCCGAGGCGGACGTCCTTGAGGTCACGGGTGCACACCCACCGCCGGCCGGCGAAGAACCAGGGGCCGTTCATGCAGCCGGCGTAGAAGTGGTCGCGCTCGTACCAGCGGTTGTAGGCGACCTCGTGGCCCTTGTGGGGGTCGACGAGCGTGAACAGCGCGCTGCCGAGGACGATCTCGCCGCCGAGGTCCCAGTCGGCGGGCCGCTCGGTGGTGCTCATCCCGTGATGCCGAAGCGGTGCAGGCCGAACGCCTCGATGGCGTTGCCCCGGAGCAGCTTGTAGGTCTCGGTCTCGTCCAGGCCGGCCTGGGCGCAGATGTCGGCCGCCACCTTCTTCGAGTGCGGGAACGTCGAGTCGGCGTGCGGGTAGTCG
>DATGPY010000142.1:0-4956 GCA_035304465.1 Acidimicrobiales bacterium
GCGCGCCGGCGAGGCGCTCGTCGGTCGTGGGATCGTCCGCCCACCGCGCCGACGACGCGGCCATGCGCTCGGCGGTGTGCATCGCCGTGCCCGAGGGGGCGTCGACCTTCTGGTCGTGGTGCAGCTCGACGATCTCGGCGGTCTCGAAGTAGGGGGCGGCCAGCTCGGCGAACCGCATCATCAGCACCGCGCCGATGGCGAAGTTCGGCGCGAGCAGGCAGTTGCTCCGGGTGAACGCCGCCCGTAGGCGCTCGTGGTCCTCCGGGGTGAAGCCCGTCGTGCCGACGACGGCGTGCAGGCCGTGCTCGGCGGCCCACTCGAGGTTGCGGCGGGACGCCTCGACGACCGTGAAGTCGACGACGACCTCGGCCCCCACCTCGAGCAGGATGCTGGGGTCGGGCGCGATGTCCAGGTCCGGCACGTCGACGCCCGTGACCTGGCGGAGGTCCAGCCCCGCGTGGTGGGGGTCGATGGCGGCCACCAGCTCGAGCTCGGGGTCGCCGGCGACGGCCCGGCACACCGTGCTGCCCATGCGGCCCCCGGCCCCGAACACTCCTACGCGCACAGCCATCGCCCCGGGACCCTAGCCGCGGCACCCGGGGGCCACAGCCCGTGCCCGCCGCGCCCGCCACGGCCACGCGCCGTCGCCGCGGCGCCGGAAACCCGGTGGGTCCCGGGGTCGCGCGTCGCTACCGTGGCCGGTGATGTGACGACCACGGCCCGCACCAGCGCGTCCGATCCACCCACCGCCACGTCCCTGGAGGTGCCGTGCCGTCGTCCCCCCTCGCCACCCTGACCGCCCGCGACCTCGACGTCGCCGCCGGTCCCCACCTGCTGCTCGCCGGCGTCGACCTCGTCCTCGCCCCCGGCACCCGGGTCGGGCTCGTCGGCCCCAACGGCGCCGGCAAGTCGACGCTGCTGCGCACGCTCACCGGGCTGCACCCCGCCGAATCCGGCGCCATCACCACCGCGCCGCCGTCGGCCACCGTCGGCTACCTGCCACAGGAGCCTGCGCCCCGGCCCGGGGAGACGGTCCGGGCGATGCTCGCCCGGCGCACCGGCGTGGCCGCGGCCTCCGCCGCCCTCGACCGGGCGACCGCCGCGCTCGACGACGGCGACCCGGCGGCGCTCGACCGCTACTCGCAGGCCCTCGACCGCTGGATGGCGCTCGGTGGCGCCGACTTCGACGCCCGGGCCGCCGCCGTGGCCGAGGAGGTCGGGCTCGGCCACGCGCGGCTCGACCACCCGACGGCCGGGCTGTCCGGCGGGCAGGCGGCCCGTGCCGGGCTCGCGTCGCTGCTGCTCGCCCGCTACGACGTGTTCCTGCTCGACGAGCCGACCAACGACCTCGACCTCGACGGGCTCGAGCGCCTCGAGCGCTTCGTCCTGGGGCTGCGCGGCCCCGTCGTGGTCGTCTCGCACGACCGGGCGTTCCTCGAGCGCACGGTCACCGCCGTCGCCGAGATCGACGCCCACGCCCGCACGCTCACCCGCTACGAGGGCGGCTGGCAGACCTACCTCGCGGAGCGGGACCGTGCCCGCCGCCGGGCCGAGGAGCGCTACGCCCGCTACGCCGCCCGGCGAGCCGAGCTGCTCGAGCGCGCCCGGGTGCAGCGCCAGTGGGCGGCCACCGGCGAACGCCGGGCCCGCCGCTCCGGCGAGCGCGACAAGTTCATCCGCCACCACCGGGTGCAGACCGCCCAGGGCGTGGCGGCCCGGGCCCGGGCCGCCGAGGACGCGCTCGACCGGCTCCCGCCGGTGGAGAAGCCGTGGGAGGGCTGGGACCTGCGGCTCCGCATCGCCGTCACCCAGCGGGCGGGCGACGTCGTCGCCCGGCTCTCCGACGCCGTCGTCCACCGCAGCTCGCCGAACGGTGGCCGCGCCTTCACCCTGGGGCCGGTGTCGCTCGAGGTCGCCTGGGGCGACCGCTTGGCGCTGGTCGGCCCCAACGGCTCCGGCAAGACGACGCTGCTGCACGCGCTGCTCGGGCGGATCCCGCTCGCGTCGGGCAGTCGCTGGGTCGGCCCGGGCGTCGTCGTGGGCGAGATCGGCCAGCGGCGGGACGCGTTCGACACCGCCCCCACGCTGCTCGCCGGCTTCCAGGCGGCCACCGGGCCGACCACGGTCGCCGAGGCCCGCTCGACCCTGGCCAAGTTCGGCCTGTCCGCCGCCCACGTCGGCCGGCCGCCCGGCTCGCTCTCACCGGGCGAGCGCACCCGGGCCGAGCTGGCCGTCCTGCAGGTGCGGGGGGTCAACCTGCTGGTGCTGGACGAGCCCACGAACCACCTCGACATCGAGGCGATCGAGCAGCTCGAGCAGGCCCTCGCCGGCTTCCCCGGCACGCTCGTCGTCGTCACCCACGACCGCCGGCTGCTGGAGACGGTGGCCCCGACCCGGATCGTCGACGTCGCCGGCGGCGAGATCGCCGAGCGGCGCTGACCGCGCCCGGGGCCCGGTCGCCGACCACGGCCCCGGTGCGCACGGCGGTCAGCCCAGGGCGGCCTCGTCGACGTCGCCGATGACGGCCAGCGACCGGGGACCGCCGTAGACCCGGGCGGCGACGGCCGCGACGTCGTCGACGGTGACGGCCCGGATGCGGGCCAGCTGCTCGTCCAGCGGGACGACCTCGTCGAGCGCCATCAGGCTGCGGCCGATGCGGGACATGCGCGAGCCCGTGTCCTCGAGGCCGAGCAGCAGCGAGCCCTCCAGGTAGCCGGTGGCCACGGCGAGCTCGGCCTCGGTGACGCCCGAGGCGACGAGCTTCGCGATCTCGTCGTCGACCACCTCGAGCAGCTCGCCCACCCGGGACGGCGAGGTGCCGGCGTAGACCCCGGCGACACCGGCGTCGGCGTAGGTGGACGCCCACGAGTAGACCGAGTAGCAGAGGCCGCGCTCCTCGCGGACCTGCTGGAACAGCCGGCTCGACATGCCCCCGCCGAGGACCTGGTTGGCGACGGCGAGCGCGTAGCGGTCGTCGTCCCGGTGGCCGACGCCCCGCCAGCCGAGCGCGACGTGCGCCTGCTCGGTGGGCTCGCGGCGCACGATGCGCGGCACGACCTCGGGCGAGGGCGGCCGGCGCACCGGCCGCTCGCCGCCCTCCAGCCGCCCCAGCCGGGGGGCGACCGCGTCGACGAGCCGGTCGTGGTCGAGCTGCCCGACCGCCACGACGACCAGGTTGCGGGGCCGGTACCACCGGGCGAAGAACGCGGCGATGTCGTCGCGCCCGGCCGCCTCGACCGTCTCGCGGGTGCCGAGCACCTCGCGCCCGAGCGGGTGGCCCGGGAAGACGGCCTCGGCGAGCAGCGTGTGCACGTGGTCCTCGGGCACGTCGAGGTTCATGAGGATCTCCTCGAGGATCACGTGCCGCTCGGCCTCGACCTCGGCCGGCCGGAAGGCCGGGTCCGTCAGGACGTCGCCGAGGATGTCGATGCCGACGTCGAGGCGGTCGGCCGGCAGGCGGGTGTAGTAGGCGGTGTGCTCGCGGCTGGTGAAGGCGTTCATCTCGCCCCCGACCGCGTCGACCGCCTCGGCGATCTGCCGGGCCGACCGCGTCGGCGTCCCCTTGAACAGCAGGTGCTCGAGGAAGTGCGACGCGCCGGCCAGCTCGGCCGGCTCGTCCCGCCCGCCGACCCCGACCCAGACGCCCAGCGAGACCGACCGGGCCTCCGGCATCCGCTCGGTCACGACGCGGATGCCGTTGTCGAGCCGGGACTCTCGCACCTCGTCGGTGCCGGCGGCCATGGCGGGGCGACCGGTCCTCACCGGCGCCGGCGGCGCCGGCTGCGGCTCCGGCCCTCGGACGGCGCCGGCGCCGCGGGCACCGGACCGAGGTCGCCCAGGTCGTCGCGGAGCTCGGCGTCGAAGGTCTCCTCGAAGCTGACCGTCTCGGCGGCGACGGCCGTGTCGGCCTCGCCCCCGCGGTCGCCCCCGTCGCCGCCGCCGGGCGCGGGCGGCTCGGAGACGAGGCTGAGGGAGACCTTGCCGTTGGGGTCGATGTCGTCGACGCGCACCTCGACCTCGTCGCCGAGCTCGAAGACGTCCTCGACCCGCTCGACGCGCGTGTCCCCACCCATCTTCGAGATGTGGAGCAGGCCGTCACGTCCGGGGAGGATGTTGACGAACGCGCCGAACTTCGTGACGTTCACGATCCGGCCCCGGTAGGTCTGGCCGACCTCCGCCGTCGGCGGGTTGAGGATCAGCTGGATCTGCCGGCGGGCCTCCTCGACCGCCGCCTTGTCCGGCGAGCCGATCGACACCCGGCCGATCATGCCGTCGTCGTCGATGGTGACGTCCGCGCCGGTCTCGGCGGTGATGGCGTTGATGACCTTGCCCTTGGGGCCGATCACCTCGCCGATCTTGTCGATCGGGATCTCGAAGGTGACGATCTTCGGTGCCGTCTCGCCGACCTCGGGCCGCGGCTCGGCGATCGCCTCCCGCATGACCTCGAGGATCTCCAGCCGGGCGTCGTAGGCCTGGGACAGCGCCCGGGCCAGCACGTCGGCGGGCAACCCGTCGATCTTGGTGTCGAGCTGCAGGGCGGTGACGAAGTCGGCCGTCCCCGCCACCTTGAAGTCCATGTCGCCGAAGGCGTCCTCGGCGCCGAGGATGTCGGTCAGCGTCGTGTACTTGCCCTCGGCGTAGACGAGGCCCATGGCGATGCCGGCGACCGGCGCCTTGATCGGCACGCCGGCGTCCATCAGCGACAGCGTCGAGGCGCACACCGAGGCCATCGAGGTCGAGCCGTTCGACGACAGGACCTCGGACACGAGTCGCAGCACGTAGGGGAACTCGTCCTGCTTGGGGATGACCGGAACCAGCGCCCGCTCGGCGAGCAGGCCGTGGCCGATCTCGCGCCGCTTCGGGCTGCCCACCCGGCCGACCTCGCCGTTGGCGTGGGGCGGCATGTTGTAGTGGTGCATGTACCGCTTGCGGTCGCGGTTGCCCAGGTTGTCGAGG
>DATGPY010000143.1:0-3987 GCA_035304465.1 Acidimicrobiales bacterium
CCGACCTCAACCCGCTGATGATCGTCGACGGGCGCCCCGTCGCCGTCGACGCCCTCGTGGAGGTGCGGTGATGGCCGAGCGCCCGACCCCGCGCATCGCCCCCGAGCGGTTCCGGGCCCTGTTCGAGCCCCGCGGCGTGCTCGTCGCGGGCGCGTCGACCCACCCGGGCAAGTTCGGCTTCGTGAGCCTGCACAACATCCTGGCCTGCGGGTACCGGGGGAAGGTCTTCGCCACCAACCGGGACGGCGCCGAGGTCCTCGGCGTGCGCACCGTGGCCGACGTCGAGGAGCTGCCCGACGGCGAGATCGACCTCGTCTTCGTGTGCACCCCGGCGGCGGCCAACCCCGACCTGCTGCGCGCCTGCGCGAAGAAGGGCATCACCGCGGCGTTCGTCGCCTCCGCCGGCTACGCCGAGGCGGGGGAGGAGGGCCGGGCCGCCCAGGAGGAGCTCGTCGCGCTGGCCGACGACCTGGGCATCCTGCTCGCCGGACCCAACGGCCAGGGGATCGTGTCGCCGCCGGCGCAGCTGTGCGCCCAGATCGTCGGGCCCTACCCGCCGGCCGGGCACATCGGCATCGCCAGCCAGTCCGGCAACTTCGTCAGCTCGTTCGAGAACTACGCCCAGCTCACCGGCGTGGGTGTCAGCCGGGCCGTCTCCGCGGGCAACGCCGCCGCGCTCACGGTCCCGGACTACCTCGAGTTCTTCGCCGAGGACCCCGAGACGACCGTCGCCCTCGCCTACGTCGAGAGCGTCGGCGAGGGCCGCGCCTTCGCCGAGCGCCTCCGGGCCGTCGCCGAGCGCATCCCGGTCGTCGTCGTGAAGGGCGGAGCCACAGCCGGCGGGCAGCGGGCCGCCGCCAGCCACACCGGGGCGCTCGCCACCGACGACCGGGTCTTCGACGGCGTCGCCCGCCAGTCGGGCCTGTCCCGGGCGGCCAACGTCGAGCAGGGGTTCGAGATCGCGGCCACGTTCGCCACCCAGCCGCTGCCCCGGGGCAACCGGGTGGTCGTCGTCACGACGGTGGGCGGCTGGGGCGTCGCCGCCGCCGACGCGATCGCCGGCACCGACCTGGAGCTGGTGCCGCTGCCCGCCGACCTGGAGGCGGCGATCGACGCCGAGCTGCCACCACGCTGGAGCCGCAACAACCCGGTCGACATGGCCGGCGGCGAGACGCGCGACACCGTGCCGAAGATCCTGGAGATGGTGGCCGGCCACCCCGACGTCGACGCGGTGGTCTTCCTCGGCATGGGCATCCAGTCGAACCAGGCCCGCCTCATGCGCGAGGGCCCGTTCTGGCCCGACCACGGCCTCGAGCGCATCGTCGCCTTCCACGAGCGGCAGGACGCCCGCTACGCCGAGGCCGCGGCCGAGGTCAGCGAGGCCACCGGCAAGCCGGTGCTGGTGGCGACCGAGCTGGCCGTCACCTGGCCGGAGAACCCCGGCCCGGCCGCGGTGCGGGCCACGGGCCGCCTCTGCTACCCGTCGGCCGAGCGGGCGGTGGCGGCGCTCGACCACCTGTGGCGGCGGGCCCGGTGGCTCGACCGTCGCGGCCTGCGGTGATCCGCGTCCGCCGCCACACGCCCCGCCACATGGCGGGCCGCCGCCCCGACCCGCCGCAGGGGGACGGGGGCGGCGCCGGCGCGCCCGCCCACGTCGGCGGCGGCGACCGACCCCGCCGGGGTGGGTGGGTGCTGCCGGCGGTCCTGGCCGCGGTCACCATCGGCGCCGGCGCCGGTGCGGTCGCGCTCGACGCCGATCCGGCGGCCGACGCGACCGGCGTCGACCGGGTGGTGGCGACGCCGGTCCTCTCGGCCCGCCGCGCCCCGGAGGTCGTCGCCTCGCCGGTCGCCGACCGCCGGCTGGCGGGCGAGCTGGAGTCGTGGCTGGAGGACTCACCGGAGGACTCGTGCCTGGTCGTCGAGGCCCAGGGGCGCGAGGTGCTGGCCCACAACGCCGACCTCCCGCTCACGGGGGCCTCGACCCAGAAGCTGCTCACCGCCACCGGTCTCCTGCTCGCCCACGGGCCGGATGCCACCTTCACGACCGAGGTGGTGGCGGAGGCGCCGCCCGCCGGCGGGGTGGTGGCCGGCGACCTGTACGTGATCGGGGGCGGACCGGCCGACCTGGGCACCCCGGACTGGCCGGAGATGGCGCCCGGCACCCGCCAGCGGGTCGTCCACGACGTCGACGAGCTGGTGGCGGCGATCTCGGCGGCCGGCGTCACCCGCGTCGAGGGCAGCGTGGTCGGCGACGGCAGCCGCTACGACGACCAGCGCTACGAGGAGACCCTGGCCGAGCGGCTCGTCCACCAGGACCAGGTCGGCCCCATCGGCGCCCTGATGGTCAACGACGGGTTCGCACGCTTCTCGCCCGAGCGCACCAACGCCTCCACGGTGCCGGCCGACGACCCGGCGGCCGACGCGGCGCGGGTCATCACCGAGCGGCTCGAGGCGAACGGCATCGAGGTCGCCGGCGCGCCCCGCGCGGGGACCGCCCCGGAGGGGGCGACCCCCGTGGCGAGCCTGCCATCGCCCCCCGTGTCCCAGCTCGTGGCCGAGATGCTCACCACGAGCGACAACGAGGCCGCCGAGGCGATGCTGAAGGAGATCGGGGCGACCGAGGCCGGCGAGGGCTCCTGGGACGCGGGCGCGGCGGCGCTGGAGTCGCTGCTCGCCGAGGCCGGGGTCTCCACCGACGGCCTCGACGTCGTCGACGGCTCGGGGCTGTCGATCGCGAACGTGCTGACCTGCGCCACCCTGGTCGACGTCCTGACCCTGGAGGGCACCGGCCCGGTCGTCCGGGAGGGCCTGCCGGTGGCCGGCGAGACGGGCACGCTGGCCGACCGGTGGACCGACAGCGAGGTCGCCGGGCGCCTGCGGGCCAAGACCGGGACCCTGCGCAACGTCACCGCCCTGGCCGGCGAGGTCGAGACGCTGTCGGGCACCGCGATCACCTTCGCCTACGTCGCCAACGTGCCGGACCCCCAGCAGATCACCGCCGAGGAGGTCGGCTTGGACGAGCTCGCCGAGATCCTCGTCCGCCACCCGGGCGACCTGGACCTCGCGGCCCTCGAGCCGGAGGCGCCGGCGACCGGCTGAGCGGTCGGCGTGCCACGCTGGTCCCGTGCCGACGCCGATGTTCCCGCTGGGCTCGGTCCTGCTGCCGGGGGTGGTGCTGCCGCTCCACGTCTTCGAGCCCCGCTACCGGGCGCTGGTGCGCGACTGCCTGGCCGGCGACCGGTCCTTCGGCGTGGTCCTCATCGAGCGCGGCTCCGAGGTCGGGGGCGGCGACGTCCGCACCGACGTCGGGACGCTGGCCCGGATCGTGCGGGTGGACGAGCTGCCGGGCGAGCGCTACGGGGTCGTCGCCGTCGGGCTCCACCGCATCCGCGTGACCCGGTGGCTGCCCGACGACCCCTACCCCCGGGCGGAGGTCGAGCCGTGGCCCGACCGGTCCGGCCCGGCCGCCGGCGGGGACGAGGCGGCGCTCACCGAGGTCACCGCGCTGCTGCGCCGGGCCGCCGCCCTCCGCACCGAGCTGGGTGAGCCCGCACCGCCCCTCGACCTCGAGCTGGGTGACGACCCCGTGGTCGCCGGCTACCGGGCGACGGCCCTGTCGCCGCTGGGCCCGGTCGACCGGCACGACCTGCTGTGCGCATCCACGGCGGGGGAGCGCATCGACCGGCTCCGCGAGCTGCTCCGGGGCCAGATCGAGCTGCTGGAGGCCCGCCTCGCCGCGCCGTGACGCCGCGGGCCCACCATCCGCCGAGGAGGTGGGGCCGGCGTGCTACAACGAAGCTCCCGAGCGACGACAGGAGCAGCACCGCGGTGCCCGAGCCCGACTCGAAGTCCGTCCCCGAGGTCCTGAACGAGCTGTGGGTGCTCACCCGCGACTACGCCCGGCAGGAGACCATCGACCCGCTCAAGGGTGTCGGGCGCTACCTGCTCTACGGCACGCTGGGCGCCCTGCTCCTCGGCATCGGCGTG
>DATGPY010000144.1:0-6091 GCA_035304465.1 Acidimicrobiales bacterium
CTCGCGCACGTAGACGTTCATGCCCCCGCTGTCGCCGGCGCCCGGCTGGGCGAGCGGCGAGGTGTGCAGGGAGAGGACAGCGAGTCGTCGCACCATCGGAGGACGAACACCCTCCCCGCCCCGGGGATTCCCACGCAAGCCGGTGGCAGGGCCTCCGCCCGCCGTGGGCCCGGCCGATCACCTGTGCCCGGTTCCGCGCTCAGGGGTATAGGTTCGGGGCCGTTCGCCGACGAACCAAGGAGTGCCGATGGCCTTCGAGTTGCCCCCGCTTCCGTACCCCAAGGACGCCCTCGCTCCGCACATGAGCGAGAGGACGCTCGAGTTCCACCACGGCAAGCACCACGCGACCTACGTCAAGAACTTGAACGGCCTCATTGAGGGCACGCCGAACGAGGGGAAGAGCCTCGAGGAGATCATCCTCTCGGCCGAGCCGGGCGGGCTCTTCAACAACGCCGCCCAGGTCTGGAACCACACGTTCTTCTGGAACTGCATGCGACCGGACGGCGGCGGCGAGCCCGACGGCGAGCTCAAGACCGCGATCGAGCAGTCCTTCGGCTCGGTCGACAAGTTCCTGGAGGAGTTCAAGAACAAGGCGACGACCCTGTTCGGGTCGGGCTACACCTGGCTGGTCAAGGGCGACGGCGGCCTGGAGATCCTCCAGACCAAGGACGCCGACCTGCCGATGAAGCACGGCAAGACGGCGCTCCTCACCGTCGACGTGTGGGAGCACGCCTACTACCTCGACTACCAGAACGCCCGCCCGGCCTTCATCGACGCCTGGCTCGGCAACCTGGTCAACTGGGAGTTCGTCGCCCAGAACCTGGCCGGCGCCTGAGCCGACGGCGGGCGGCGGGCGCCCACCGCGGCGCCCTCGACGAGGCCCGGCGCCGGGTGGCGCCGGGCCTCGTCGCGCCGCGGCGCGACCCGTGACCCGGCCCGCCCGCGGGCGCCCCCGGCGCGCGGGAACCGGTCAGAGGACGCCCGAGGCGGCGGCCCAGACGGGGGCCAGCACGAGCAGCGTGTCGATGCGTCGCAGCGCCGACGCCGGCGCCCCGGCCCCCGGCAACAGGGCCGAGCCGGCGATCTGGCCGAGCGGGCAGGCGGCCGCGGTGACCGCCAGCAGCGCGACCCCGGCGGCGTCGTAGGGCTCGACGAGCATGACCGCCAGCGGCAGCGCGACCAGCGAGGCGGTGGTGACCCCCGCCAGCGGCCCCTCGATCGGGTTGCCGGCACCCGAGCCGACGAGGAAGTCGGCCATCTCGTAGGCGCTGACGACGGCCACCAGGACGATGGCGGCGAAGATCGACTCGGCCCGAACGAGCACGACGCTGCCGGCGGCGAAGGCCGGGAGCAGGGCGAACACGAGGATGCCGAGGGTGGCCACCCGCCCCCCGGGGCCGGGCATGCGGGCGCCGTCCGGGCTGCAGGCGACGCCGACGGCGACGACGGCGCCCAGGGCGAGACCGCCCACCAGGCCGGGCAGGCCGGCCAGCGAGGCGAGCACCGGCAGCGCCGCCAGCCCGGCGGCGAGGTCGGCCTGCCACTGCACCGAGCCCCAGGCCCGTACGACCTGCCGGGCGGCGAGGCCGACGGCGACCGCCAGGGCGAGCGCCGCGGTGGCCGCCGAGGCGCCCACCGCGGCCATGAAGACCACGAACCACCCGATCCCCAGACGGACCCGGGGGCCGTCGATGTCGTAGACGACGGCGAGGCGGCGGCGGTCGATGGGGCGGCGGCGGTGCTCGCCCGACGGCGCGCGCCCCCGGGCGGCCGGCGGGGCACCGAGGTCGTCGTCGAGGTCCCGACCGGGGGGCACGCCCGTACCGGGGCCGAGGTCGTGCTCCGGTGCCGGCGGGCCCTCGGCGGGCCGGCGGCCGAGGTCGGGCGCGGACGGCACCCGGTCGAGGTCGGGAGCCGGGGCTGCGGCCCCACCGGGGCGCCCCCCGAGGTCGGGAGCGGGCGGCACGTCCGGCGCGGCCCGGCCGGCCGGCGGCCGGCCCGCGACGTCACCCCCGGGGCCGCGTGCCGGGCGGGGGCGGCGCGGCGGCAGCGGGTCGACGACCTCCTCGAATGGCGGCAGCTCCTCCGGCGGCGGGATGAAGACCTGGACGGTCGAGCGCTTCAGCCCGGTGGCCGGCGGCGGAGTGCCGCCCGCGGGCCGGCGGTCGGCGGGCGCGGGCCCGGGCACCGTGGCGCCACGGCCGTTGGCGTGCGAGCCGTTGCCGCGGGTGTTGCCCTGGGTGGAGCCGGCGCCGTCCGGGTCGCGGCGGCGCGCCGCGCCGACGGGCGCCTCGCCCGCCCACCACTCGGTGTCGGGCGCGCCCGTCACCAGGCGCCTCCCGACACCGGTGGCAGGACGGCGACCTCGTCGTCGTCGCCGACGGGCTCGTCACCCCGGGCCGGCTCGCCGTTCAGCCACACCCGGCAGTTCGGCAGCAGGGCGGCGAACGCCGGGGCGTAGCGGGCGCGGGCCCCGGCGAGCACCTCGTCGACGGTGGCGCCGTCGACGACGTCGCGACCGGTGCCGGCGGCCTCGCGGGCCTGGGCGAAGAGCCGGAGGACGGCCATGGCCCCGTCCTACCCCTGCCGCCCCCGGGCGCGACCCTGGGCGATCGACGTGGAGGGGGCGTGGGCCTTCCCCGACTTGTCGAGCGGCAGAGCCATCGGTTGGACGTCTCCTCGGTGGCCGGACGGCGCTCCCCAGCGGAACGGCGGACGAGCCTAGTGGCTGCGCCCGGTAGCGTCCCATGCCCATGAGCGCCGAGACGCCCCCCACCCGCCTCCTGCTCGTCCGCCACGGCCAATCCGAGTGGAACGCCGTCGGGCGGTGGCAGGGCCAGGCCGACCCGCCGCTCAGCGAGCTCGGTCGCCGCCAGGCGCGGGAGGCGGCCCGGGCGCTCGGCGCCGTCGACGCCATCTGGTCGTCCGACCTGCAGCGAGCCCGCGACACCGCGGCGATCATCGCCGAGGAGCTGGGGGTGGGGCCGGTGGTCGTCGACCCCGACCTGCGGGAGCGGGACGCGGGCGAGTTCTCGGGGCTGACCCGCGCCGAGATCGAGGAGCGGTTCCCCGGCTACCTGGCCGAGGGGCGCCGTCCCCCGAGCTGGGAGCCCGACGAGCACCTCCTGGCGCGGGCCATGCGGGCCCTCCACCGCATCGCCGCCTCCGTGCCGGGGGGCGACGTGCTCGTCGTGACCCACGGCGGCCTCGTCTACTGCATCGAGCAGGACCTGGGCTGCGAGTTCCGGCGCATGGCCAACACCGAGGGCCGCTGGGTCGAGGTCGGCCCCGGGACCGTGCGCCTCGGAGAGCGGGTGGTGCTGTCGGAGCCGCAGGACACGACCGTGCCGAACCAGATCTGACGGTCGGCCCGGCTCGCCGCCGGTGCGGTCAGCCGGGCGCGCCGGGGGTGCCGTCGGGTCCGCCGCCGGCGCCGGACGTGCCGGGCGGCGGCGCCGCCGGCGCGTGGCGGTCGCAGAACGGCGTCGTCGGCGACACGGCCAGCCGCTCCTCCGCGATCGGCTCGCCGCAGGCCTCGCACCGGCCGTAGGTGCCGGCGTCCAGTCGCTCGAGCGCCGCGTCGACCGCGGCCAGGTCGGCCTCCACCAGATCGAGCTCGGCGGCGTCGCCGTCGGGCCGGGCACCGTCGTCCACGGCCGCGACCCTAACCAGCGCGGTCGGGTGTGGGGGTGGAGGGCCTCGAACCCTCGCGCATCCGCTTAAAAGGCGGCCGCTCTGCCAGCTGAGCTACACCCCCCGGCAGTGCCCTGTGCACGATAACCGTCCCGGACCGGGACGACGGCGGCCACGGGACGTGACGCGCCCGCCGAGGAGCGTGCCGGCTTGTGACGGCGGGCGCACGTGTTAGGCTTCCGGCGGCAGATCTGGGGGGGCCACCCTCTGGGCGGGAAGTGCAGGAGGACCAACGTGAAGCGTGTGCTCGCGTGCGCAGCGCTCGCCATCGTGCTGCTGGCCGCGCCGGCTGCTGCGCAGCAGTATCCGCCGGCGGTCAACAGCCTGACGATCAGCGACACGACCCCGACGCCGGGCCAGACCATCACCATCGAGGGTCGAACCTTCGCCAGCGGCAGCTCGGTGACCGTCACCATGGAATCCGACCCGGTCACCCTGGGCAGCGCGACCGCCGACGACGCCGGGGTCTTCACCCTGCAGGCCACCATCCCGGTCGACACCTCGCTCGGCCAGCACACCATCACCGCCGCCGGCCAGGCGCCCGACGGCTCGCCGCTGGTGCTGTCGGCCACCATCACGGTCGTCCAGGCCGACGGCGCGGGCGGCGCGGCCGACACCGATGCCGACGCCTCCGGTGCCCTGCCCCGCACCGGCGACGACACGTCGCTTCCGCTGGCCAAGCTCGGCCTCGGCCTGCTGGTCGTCGGCGGGCTGGTCACCGCCATCGCCGCCAAGCGGCGCAAGGCGGCCGCCCTCGCCTCCTGACCTCGGGCGGGCCGAGCGCGGGCACGGCGGGCCCGCCCCAGTCGGCCACACGATCGCTGCGGGACCCCGGCACCGGCCGGGGTCCCGGCGCGTCCGGCCTCAGCGCCCGCCCGGCTGCACCTGGGTGCGGGCCCAGCGGTAGTCGGCCTTGCCCGCCGGGCTGCGCACGATCTCGTCGAGGAACAGGACGTCCTTGGGCAGCTTGTAGCGGGCGATGTGGGCGCTGGCGTGCTCGACGATCTCCTCGGCGGTGGCGGTCCGGCCCTCGGCCAGCTGGACGAGGGCGACCACCTCCTGGCCCCAGCGCTCGCTGGGCCGGCCCACGACGACGACGTCGTGCACGGCGGGGTGGCCGGCGATGGCCCGCTCGACCTCCTCGGCGAAGATCTTCTCGCCGCCGGAGTTGATCGTGACCGAGTCCCGGCCGAGCAGCTCGATCTCGCCGCTCGCCAGGTGGCGGGCCCGGTCGCCCGGCACCGAGTACCGCACGCCCTCGATGACGGGGAACGTGCGGGCCGTCTTCTCGGCGTCGCCCAGGTAGCCGAGGGGCACCCAGCCGGTCTGGGCCAGCCAGCCGATGCCGTCGTGGCCGGGCTCGAGGACCTTGTCGAGGTCCTCGCTGACCACGACGGTGCCGGGGCCGGGCGAGAAGCGCCCGGACGCCACCTCGCCGCCGGCGGTGGACACGTGGCTCATCTGCGCCCCGGTCTCCGACGACCCGACCGAGTCGGTCAGGAGGACGTGGGGCAGCGCGGCCAGCAGCCGCTCCTTGATGGTGGGCGTGAGTGGTGCGCCGCCGTTGCCGATGCTCAGCAGCGAGCTGACGTCGTGGTCGCCGACCTCGAGCTCGTCGACCAGCGGCCGGGCCATGGCGTCGCCGACGACGACCATGGTCGTGCACCGCTCGGCCTCGACGGTGCGCCACGTCTGCGCGGGGTCGAAGCTGCGGGTGTCGGGTGGCAGCACCACGGCGTGCCCGTTGTTCAGGGCGATGAAGCTCACCCACTGGGCGGCGCCGTGCATGAGCGGCGGCAGCACGAGGAACCGGAGGCCCTGCTCGAAGGCCCGGGCCTGGGCGGCCACGTCGTCGTAGGACTCGACCGCCTCCTGGGTCAGGATGTTCCGCCCACCCATGGCCGACATGAAGATGTCGTGCTGGCGCCAGAGCACGCCCTTGGGCATGCCGGTCGTCCCGCCCGTGTAGAGGATGTAGAGGTCGTCGGGCGACGGCCGGACGTCGAGCTCCGGGGCGGTGCCGGCCAGGGCCTCCTCGTAGTCGACGGCGCCGGGGAGCAGGTCGTTGCCGGAGTCGTCGGCCACCTGCAACAGCACCTCGATGCGGGGCAGCCGGTCGAGCACCTCGGCGAGCACGGGGGCGAAGGCCGCGTGGTAGACGAGGGCGCGGCAGCGGCTGTTGTCGAGCAGGTAGTGCAGCTCGTCGGCGACGTAGCGGTAGTTGACGTTGAACGGCGCCACCCGGGCGCGGAAGGCACCCAGCATGGCCTCGATGTACTCGTTGCCGTTGTAGAGGTAGATGCCGAGGTGGTCCTGGCCGGACTCGTGCCCGGCCAGCGCGTCCCGCTCGGCGTGGGCCCCGAGCCCCCGCGACCGCAGGTAGGCGCCGAGCCGGGTG
>DATGPY010000145.1:0-6665 GCA_035304465.1 Acidimicrobiales bacterium
CCCGGCGACCTCACCGTCCCCGGCCTCGGCCTCGACGACCCGGACGCCCTGGCGTCCGCGACGACCGAGGTGTGGCACCTCGCGGCCGTCTACGACCTGACCGTGCCCCGCGACCTGGGCATGCGGGTCAACGTCGAGGGCACCCGCAATGTCCTGCGCTTCGCCGAGCGGTGCCGGGGGCTGCGTCGCCACCACTACGTCAGCACCTGCTACGTGAGCGGCCGGTGGTGCGGCCCCTACCGCGAGACCGACCTCGACGTCGGCCAGTCGTTCAACAACTTCTACGAGGAGACGAAGTTCCTCGCCGAGGTCGAGGTGGCGCAGGCCCGTGACGGCGGCATGCCGACGACCGTCTACCGGCCAGCCATCGTCGTGGGCGACTCCCGCACCGGCGAGACGCAGAAGTTCGACGGCCCCTACTTCCTGATCCAGTGGCTCCTGCGCCAGCCGCGGGACCTGGCGCTCGTCCCCTACGTCGGCGACCCGACGATGGTGCGGTTCAACATGGTGCCGTCCGACTTCGTCGTCGACGCCATCGAGCACCTCTCCGGCCTGGAGGCGTCGCTGGGCCGCACCTACCAGCTCGCCGATCCCCGCCCGCTGACCGTCGACGAGCTGCTCACCGAGATGGTGCGGGCGACCGGGCGGCGGGGGATGCGGGTGCGCCTGCCGCGGCGGGCCACGACCTGGGCGCTCGGCCACCTCGACGCGCTCGAGCGCTTCGTCGGCATCCCGGCCGAGGCCGTCGAGTACTTCGTGCACCCGGCGCACTACGACACGACCAACACCGACCGCGACCTCGCCGGCAGCGGGATCGCCTGCCCCCGCGTGCCCGACTACCTGCCGGCGCTCGTGCGCTTCCACCGCGAGCACCGCGAGGCGCACGTCGGGGTGATGGTCTAGCCGGCCGGCCCGCACCGGCCGGGGACGGCGGGGCTAGCGCCGGCCGCGCACGTCCTCGACGAACCCGAGCAGCGCGGCGTTGACCTCCTCGGGCTTCTCCTGCTGCACCCAGTGCCCGGCGCCCTCGACGAACACGTCGCCCCGGTGGTCGGTGACCCACCCCTCCATGACGGCGGGCGGGGTCATGAGGAGCACGGGGTCGTCGGCGCCGGCGACGAACAGCGACGGCACCTGGACCTTCGCCCCGGCCAGGTGCTCGGTCAGGCGCCAGTTGCGGTCGAGGTTGCGGTACCAGTTGATGCCGCCGGTGAACCCCGTGCGGCTGAACTCGGCGATGTAGTGGTCGAGCTCCTCCCGGCGGAGCCAGGCCGGCAGCTCGTCCGGCTGCGGGAGCCGCTCGACGAAGCCACGACCGTCGCCGGCGAGCGCCGACGGGTCGACCCCGACGCCGCCGGAGAGGCCGGCGAGCATCCCGGTCATGGTGGCCGCGGGGTCGCGCCCCAGGTCGGCGTCGGCGACGCCGGGCTCCTGGAAGTAGAGGATGTAGAAGAACGAGTCGCCGACGAGGTGGCGCATGACCTCGGTCGGTGGCCGCTCGCCCCGGGGGACGAAGGGCACGCTCATGCCGACGACCCCCGCCACCCGCTCGGGGGCCATGAGCGCGAGCTGCCAGACGACGATCGCCCCCCAGTCGTGGCCGACGAACACCGCCCGCTCCTCGCCGATGTCGTCGAGCAGGGCCAGCAGGTCGCCGGTGAGGTGGAGGACGTCGTAGTCCTCGACCCGTGCCGGGCGCGACGAGCGGCCGTAGCCCCGCTGGTCGGGGGCGAGCACGCGGCAGCCGGCCGCGGCCAGCGCCGGGATCTGGTGACGCCACGAGTAGGCGAGCTCGGGGAAGCCGTGGGCGAGCACCACCGGGAAGCCCTCCCCGGCGTCGAGGACGTGGAGCTCGACGTCGCGGGTCGCCACCCGCCGCTGGCGGACGGCGGGGTCGACCGGGGTCGGATCAGGCATGGGTGGCGGCCTCCTCGGTGACGCCGAGCAGGTCCAGCAGCTCGGCACGGGACGGGGCGGTGCTGGGCGGGGGCGGGTGGTCGTCCGGGTTGCTCATGACCTCGGCCATGCGGGCGACGACCTCGGGCTGGCCGGCCAGGTCGACGGGCCGGTCGAGCAGGTTCCAGAGGCGGGCCAGGGCCCGGCCGATGACCGGGTCGGTCGTGCCGGCGACGAACAGCGCCCCGAGGGCCTTGGCCTGAGGGCTCGCGCCCGTGCGGCGGAAGCCGGTCGGGTCGGCGCCCGTCCGGTCGGTCTGGACGGCGAGGTCGAACCACGGCTCGACGTGCTCGCGGCAGGCGGCCTCGTAGGCGCGGGCCCGGCCCCGGTGGTCGCCGGGGTGCGCCGTCGCCGCGTCCGCCAGCAGCCCGGCCTGCACGAGCGCCAGCGCGCACCCCCGCCCGTACAGGGGGTTGGTGCAGGTGTGGGCGTCGCCGACCGCGTGCAGGCCGAGCACGACGGGCTCGCCGTCCGGCCCCGCGTACCGGCGCAACCGGTTGACGAGCCCGCCCATCGGGCGGACGCCGCCGATCGGGGTGAGCGGCCCGCGGGCGAAGAACTGGTCGGGGCCGGGCAGGGCGCGGCAGGCCCGCTCGAACCGGTCCGGGTCGGCCAGCGCGCCCCGCAACGGCGCGTCGGCCGTCCGGACCGCGAGCGTGATCGACAGCGTCCCGCCGTCGCCGGGTACGCCCAGGTACTTCAGGTAGCCGAGGTCGCCACCCAGCTTGGGGTCGAGGTCCAGGTCGCCGTCGGGCAGGCGGTACCAGCGGGTCATGTAGACGAGTCCGCTCTCGTGCACGACCTCGGGCAGCTCGACGCCGAGCTCGGCCAGCCACGACGGCGCCGGGCAGCGCCGGCCGGTCGCGGCCACGACGACGTCGGCCGGCAGCGTCGTGCCGTCGTCGAGGCGGACGCCGTCGACCCGCACCCGCCCGTCGGGGCGGTCGTCGGCGCTCGACAGGCCGATCACGCCGACGCCGGTGCGCAGCGTGACCGCGGGCTCGGCGAGGGCCGCCCGGCGCAGCACCCACTCGAAGGTCGTCCGCCGCATGACGAGCACCCGGAGGTCCTCGTCACCCGGCCGGGGCTCGCCGAGCGCCAGGTTGACCGGCAGTTCGGTGCACCCGGCCTCGTGGAGCGCGTCGAGCACGTCGGGGAACCGGCGCCGCAGCTCGAGCGCCACCCGGGCGAGGAACCCGTGGGTCTGGTGCGACTGCGGAGCACCCCGGCGCTCGGTGGCGAAGGCCTCCTCGGGGTCGGCGACGGCCGGCAGCCGGTCCCGCTCGAGGAGGGTCACGCGTCGGCCGGTGCGACCCAGCGCCAGGGCCGTGGCCAGCCCGGCCACGCCAGCCCCCACGACGACGACGTGCTCGCGCTCCGACACCCGCGTCCCCCCTGGCATCGACTCCGGCCGGTGACCCTACGTTATGGTAACGGCCGTTGCCAGCCGCTCCGTCCGACCGCCGCCGCCCCACCCGGTGGGCCGGCGTCCCGCACGACCGGCGCCGTGCCGAGCGGCGCACGCTGCTGCTCGACGCCGCCTTCGACCTGCTCGGCACCGTCGGGTGGGCCGGGACGACGGTCCGGGCCGTCTGCCGGGCGGCCGAGCTCAACCCCCGCTACTTCTACGAGAGCTTCGACGACCTCGAGTCGCTGGCGGTCGCCGTCTACGACCGTCTCGTCCGCGAGCTCACCGACGGGGTCCGCCGGGCCGTCGCCGCCGCACCCGACGACCCCCGCGCGCAGGCCCGGGCGGCGATCGACCACATCGTCACCTTCGTCGACGAGGACCGCCGCCGGGCCCGGATCCTCTACGTCGAGGCGCTGGGAAGCGAGGCGCTCAACCGCCGGCGCATCGCCACCGGCCACGAGCTGGTCGCGGCGGTCGAGCAGTACGCCGTCGAACGGCACGGCCCGCCGCCGACCGGCGAGCAGATCGGCCGCATCGGCGCCGCCATCCTGGTCGGCGGGATGGCCGAGCTGGTCGTGGCGTGGCTGGACGGTCGCATCCCGGTCGAGCGCGACCAGCTCGTCGACGACGCCACCGCGCTGTTCCTCGCCATGGCCGACGAGGGCGTCCGCGTCGCCGCCCGCCGGCACCACCGCTGATCCGCGCCGACCCGGGGCACGCCCGGGCGGGGCGCCGGTGCGCGCCCGCCGATCCGGGCCCGGACGCGCCGGTGGGACGCCGCAGCGCCCCACCGGTCTGTGTCGCGTCCGGTCGTGCCGGGGCCCGGTCAGGCGCCGGACCCGGCCTCGGGGGCCTCCTTGTCGGAGGCCGGCAGGTCGACCACCTCGGCCAGGCCGCCCTCGCCCGGGGGCTGGGCGCCGCCGGCCTCGTAGGCGCCCGACAGCCACTCGGCGATGTTCTCGTCACCCCGGTCGGACGACCAGTACTCCATGGGCCGGTAGTCCGGCGCGGCCGTCTCGATCTCGTTGTAGATCTTCATGCCCGTGCCGGCCGGGATGAGCTTGCCGATGATGATGTTCTCCTTCAGGCCGTTGAGGTCGTCGGAGCGGCTCTCGATGGCGGCCTCGGTGAGCACCCGGGTGGTCTCCTGGAACGACGCCGCCGAGAGCCACGAGTCGGTGGCCAGCGACGCCTTGGTGATGCCCATCACCACCGGACGGCCCTCGGCCGGGACCTTGGCCTCCTGCACCAGGCGCTTGTTCTCGTCCGTGTAGACCTTGGCGTCGACCGCCTCGCCGGGCAGGAAGCGGCTGTCACCGGGCTCCTGCACCACGACCCGTCGGGTCATCTGCCGCACGATCAGCTCGATGTGCTTGTCGTGGATCGAGACGCCCTGGTCGCGGTACACCTTCTGCACCTCGTCGACCAGGTACTGCTGCGTCTCGCGCACACCCTTGATCTCGAGCAGCTCCTTCGGGTCGCGAGGACCGTCGACGATGGGGTCGCCGGCCGAGATCTCCTGGCCGTCGACGACCTCGAGGCCGGCGAGCGACGGGATCGTGTAGGTGTCCTCGGTCCCGTCGTCGGCCACGATCGTGACCACCCGGCCCCGGCCCTCGTCCTCGGAGATGCGGACGACGCCCGAGGTGCGGGCGAGGGTCGCCTTGCCCTTGGGCGAGCGGGCCTCGAACAGCTCGACGACGCGGGGCAGGCCGCCGGCGATGTCGGAGCCGGCGATGCCGCCGGTGTGGAAGGTCCGCATCGTCAGCTGCGTGCCGGGCTCGCCGATCGACTGGGCGGCGATGACGCCCACCGCCTCGCCGAGCTCGATCCGCCGGCCCGTCGCCAGCGACCGCCCGTAGCAGGCGGCGCAGACGCCGAAGTCGGCCTGGCAGGTGAGCACCGAGCGCACCCGGACCCGGTCGACCGCCGGGTCGTCGCGCAGCGCGGCCATCTCGGCCTCGCCGATCTCGGTGCCGGCCTCGAGCGTGACCCCCGCGAACTGCTTGTGGGGGTTGTCCTCCGAGAGCTGGACGTCGTTGACCAGCACCCGGCCGAACAGGCGGGTCTCGAGGTACGTGCGCTTGCCCGGCGAGTCGGGCACGACGTCCTCGATCCACAGGCCGCGGACCGGCTCGCCCTCGCGGTGGCAGTCGTCCTCGCGGACGATGAGCTCCTGGGCGACGTCGACGAGGCGACGGGTCAGGTAGCCCGAGTCGGCGGTCCGGAGGGCCGTGTCGACCAGACCCTTGCGGGCGCCGGGCGTGGCGATGAAGTACTCCAGCATCGACAGGCCCTCGCGGAAGTTCGACTTGATCGGGCGGGGGATCATGTCGCCGCGGGGGTTGGCCACCAGGCCGCGCATGCCGGCGATCTGGCGGACCTGCATCATGTTCCCTCGGGCACCGGAGCCCACCATCATGTCGATGGGGTTGAACTTCTCGGCCTTGAGCGCCCGCTCCATCGCCGCCCGCACCTCGTCGGTGGCGTTGGTCCAGATCTCGACTTCCTTCTGGCGGCGCTCGCCGTCGGTGATGATGCCCTTGCGGAACTGGCTCTCGACCTTCTGCGCCTCCTTCTCGTAGCGGTCGAGGATCTCCTTCTTCTCGTCGGGCGTCTTGACGTCGTTGATCGAGAGCGTCAGGCCCGAGCGGGAGGCGTAGTGGAAGCAGAGGTCCTTGATGTTGTCGAGGCTCGCCTGGACGACCGACTTCGGGTACTCGTTGGCGAGCCGGTCGACGATCTCGCCCATGTCCCGCTTGCGGACGACCTTGTTCACGAACCCGAAGTCGGCCGGCAGCGCCTCGTTGAAGATGAGGCGGCCGACGGTCGTGGTGCGGTAGCGGACGCCGGCGCCGTTGGCCTCGACGCTGTCGTCGTCGTCCCGCACGACCTCGTCGGGGCGGACCCGCACCTTGACCATGGCGTGCAGGGACACCTCGCCGGCGTCGTAGGCCCGCTCGACGTGGGCGATGTCGGTGAAGACCCGACCCTCGCCCTTGGCGCCCTCGACGTGCTCGGTCAGGTAGTACGCGCCGATGACCATGTCCTGGGTCGGCGTCACGAGCGGGCGCCCGTGCGCCGGCGACAGGACGTTGTTCGCCGACAGCATGAGCACGCGGCTCTCGGCCTGGGCCTCGGCCGACAGCGGGAGGTGGACCGCCATCTGGTCGCCGTCGAAGTCGGCGTTGAAGGCGGTGCACACCAGCGGGTGGATCTGGATGGCCTTGCCCTCGACGAGCACCGGCTCGAAGGCCTGGATGCCCAGGCGGTGCAGCGTCGGCGCCCGGTTGAGCAG
>DATGPY010000146.1:0-4591 GCA_035304465.1 Acidimicrobiales bacterium
GATGGACGAGTCCTTCTCGATGTAGGTGTCCGTCGACGCGATGTACGCCTCGGGCTGGTAGTAGTCGTAGTAGCTGACGAAGTACTCGACCCGGTTGTGGGGGAAGAACTCGCGGAACTCGCTGGCGAGCTGGGCCGCGAGGGACTTGTTCGGGGCGATGACGAGCGTCGGCTTCTGGACGCGCTCGATCGTCCACGCGATGGTGGCGCTCTTGCCCGAGCCGGTGATGCCGAGCAGCGTGACGAAGCGCTCGCCGTCGATGATCGCCTCGCTGAGCGCGTCGATGGCGGCCGGCTGGTCGCCCGCCGGCGCGAACTCAAACACCATCTTGAAAGGGATGTTGCGCGGCGCCATCGCCGCTCGACTGTATCGGCGCCCTGCGACAGCGCGACCGCCGGTTCCCGGCCCGCTACCGCCCGGACCAGGCCGGGGACGCGGGGGCGGCCATGAACGGCATCGCCACCGTCCCACCGAGGACGGCCCGGCCGAGGCGCCAGACGGCCCGCACCGCCAGCCACGCCCCCGCCAGCCCGTAGGGCACCAACAGCCACGCCACCCCCCAGGGCTCGTCGCCGAAGGGCGGCGGGCCACCGGCCTCGACCGGACCGTCGGCCCCGGCGCGGACGACGAACGTGCCGTAGAGCGACGCGATCACGAACACGTAGCCGAGCAGCAGGTCGACGAGCGCCGCACCGGCGGCGTAGGCGCGCACGCCCAGCCGGGTCGTGCCCCGCTGCAGCAGCGCCCGGGTCAACACGTGCGCGCCGGGCAGCAGGGCGATCAGCAGGACCGCCGCCCCGGTCGAGCCCCGCAGGGCGTCGGTGAACCCGACGATGCCCTGCCGGTCGAGGCCGGCGGCGACCCGGAGGCGGTGGTGGATCTCGAGCCTGGCACCCAGGGCGTCCTCGGCCCAGACGTAGAGGACCAGCCCGACCAGTGACAGCGCCAGGGCCCAGCCGGACGCCGCGCTGCTCCACGCCCGGCGCAGGGGGGCGAACCGCGGCTGGGGCGGGGCGGGCGCCGGCGGCGGGGCGGGGGGCACCGACGGCGCCGGGGGGCGGGCGGCCCGGCGCGCCCGCTCGGCGGCCCGCTGGTCGCGCGCGGCGGCGCGGCGCTCCCGCTCCGCCGCCCGGGCCCGGTCCGCGGTCATGACCGCCAGCACCGCGGCCGGCGGGTTGCGCTGGCCCTCGGCGGCGAGCTGCGCCCACCACAGCTGACGCCGGGCCGCCGTCCGCCGGGCGGCGGCCAGCTCCCGGTCGAGCCGGCGCTCGTGCTCGGGGTCGAGCGCGCACAGCAGCAGCCGTGCCGACGCCAGGCGCGACTCCTCGGGTGACGGCCAGCCGGCGTGGGGGGCGATGGCGGCGACGTGCCGGCCGAGCTCCTGGGTCCACGCGTGCCACCGCTCGTCGACGGCCGCTGCCCGCTCCATGCCGGGCAGCCCCCGCCAGAGGCGCAGGACGCGGGCCGACCCGATCTCGGCGAGCTGCTCGGACAGCTGCTGCCACCGCCGGCCCTCGGGGCGGGCCCGCATCGGCCCGGCGGGCTCGCCCCCGGCGACGACCGCCTCGGCCGCCGCCGCCAGCCCGTCCGGGGTCAGGCGCACCGCGCCGACGCGCGGCTCGAGCGCGGGGTCGAGCGCGAGCAGCAGCCGGGCCATGGCGGCGCTCGGCGGTGCGTCGCCGGCCCCGGCGGCGACCAGGCGCTCGGCCTCGTCGCACCCGTGGGCCCGCAGGAACCCCCGCAGCTCGTCGATCCACACCGTGTCGCGGCGACGGAAGACCTGCTCCACGGCGTCGGCCCACAGCGTCTGGAGGGCCGCGGCCAGCGTGCGCGGGTCGCGGTGGTCCTCGCCCGCGTACCAGAACCCGGCGTCGGGCGGCGGCACGGGCCGCCCGTCGGGCCGGCGCGGCCGTCCCACGGCGACCCCGGCGGGCACGTCGCGGGGGCGGCCGTCGGGCCGCGTGGGCAGGGCGTCCACGTCCCAGCCGAGGGCCACGACCGTCGGCACGACCGCGGTCCGGTCGGTCACCGTGGGGCCGAGGGCGGTGTCGCCCGGCTGCGTCTCCGCGAGCGGCGAGCCGGTCAGCGCGGCGAGGATCTGGCCCACCGTCGGCCGGCGGGCCGGGTCCTTCTCCAGGGCGCCCTGCACCAGCCCGTCGAGGGCGGGCGGCAGCGGGGGTACGGCCGGCGGCTCGTGGACGATGCGGTAGAGCAGGGCCTCCGCCGAGCCCTCGCCGAAGGGCGCCCGGCCCCCGGCGGCGAAGGCCACGACCGCACCCCAGCCGAAGACGTCGGCCGCCGGCCCGCACGTCTGGCCCCTGGCCTGCTCGGGTGCCATCCACCCCGGCGTGCCGAGGGCGGACCCGACGCGGGTGAGCTGGGGCGCCTCCCGCACCGCGGCGATGCCGAAGTCGATGAGGACCGGCGTCTCGGGGGTCAGGAGGATGTTGCGGGGCTTGAGGTCGCGGTGGACGACCCCCGCCTCGTGGACGGCCGCCAGGGCGTCGGCGAGCGCCACCGCCAGCGCCACCAGGCGCTCACCGGACATCGGCCCCTCGGCCTCGACCGCCTCCTGCAGCGTCGGGCCGTCGACGAAGGCCGTGGCGAGCCACGGGACGGTGGCGTCGGGGTCGGCCGCGAGGACCGGCGCGACGCGCGGGCTGCGCACCCGCCGGGCCGCCTCGACCTCGCGGCCGAAGCGGGCGCGGAACGCCGGGTCCGCGGCGGCCGGGCCGCCGGCCCGGACGAACTTCAGGGCGGCGAGGCCGTGCTCCGGGTGGTCGGCGAGGTAGACGACGCCCATGCCGCCCGCACCCAGGCGGCCGACGACCTGGAACCCGGCGACCTCGCGGGGGTCGCCGGGTCGGAGGGGATCGACCGTGCGCCAGCGCGTCGTGGTGTCGGCCACTCGCGGGGAGGCTAGTCCCGGCCGGTGAGGTGCCCGGTCGCGGGGTCGCGCGCCCGAGGACCGGACGCCGCTCTCACCGTCCGGCGGACTGCCGGGCCCGGAGCCCCTCGATCCAGGCCCAGGCCTCCTCGACCTCGCGGGCCAGGTCGTCGAGCGTGCCGCTGTTGTCGATCACGTGGTCGGCCCGGGCCAGGCGCTCCTCGCGGCTGGCCTGGCGGGCCATCCGGGCCCGGACGTCGGCCTCACGCATGCCGCGGTGCTCGACCAGCCGGCGCACCGCCACCTCGGGGTCGACGTCGACGACCAGGAGGCCGGCGACCGGGTAGGGGTTCTTCGACTCGACGAGCAGCGGCACGTCCAGCACGACGACGGCGTCGGTGGGCGCCAGCTCCTCGAGCCGCCGCGCGATCTCCGCCCCGACCGCCGGGTGGACGATGGCGTTGAGGTCGGCGAGCGCGGCGGGGTCGTCGAAGACCCGGTCGGCGACCGCGGCACGGTCGAGGGTGCCGTCGGCGGCGACGATCTCGCGCCCGAAGCGCTCGACCATGGCGTCGAAGACGGGGGTCCCCGGCTGCTGCAGCTCGCGGACGATGGCGTCGGCGTCGACCACGACCGCGCCGCGCTCGGCCAGCATGGCCGACACGGTGGACTTGCCCGAGCCGATGCCTCCGGTGAGACCGATGACCAGCACGGCGTCCGACGTTAGCCAGGCGCGCCGAACCACCCGCAGCCCACGGCCACGGGCGGGTCGCCACCAGCGGGGGCGCGGAGGCCTACTCGGCCTCGTCGGACGCCTGCTCGGCCGGCGCCTGGGCCTCGCCCTCGGCGGCCTCGGCCACCTCGGCACCCTCGGCGCCGCCCTCGTAGTACTCGGCCCAGGCCTCCTCGGCCTCCGGCGAGTGCTCGACGGCCGGGCCGATGTAGTTGCCCTGCTCGTCGTAGGCGTGCTCGCCGAAGTGCTCCTGGTACTCGGCCGCCACGATGCCGCCCTCTGCCGCCTGCTTGATCGACAGGCTGATGCGGCGGCGCTGCAGGTCGAGGTCGATGATCTTGACCCACAGCTCCTCGCCCGGGGTGACGACCTGCTCGGGCAGGTCGACGTGGTGCGCGGACATCTCGGAGATGTGGACCAGGCCCTCGATCCCGTCGCCCACCTGGACGAAGGCACCGAACGGCACCAGCTTGGTGACCCGGCCGTAGACGAGCTCGCCGACGCGGTGGCTGGTCGCGAACTCCTGCCACGGGTCCTGCTGGGTGGCCTTGAGCGACAGGCTGATGCGCTCGCGGGACAGGTCGACGTCGAGCACCTGGACCTCGACCTCGTCGCCCACCGACACGACCGAGCCGGGGTGGTCGACGTGCTTCCAGGACAGCTCTGACACGTGGATGAGGCCGTCCATGCCGCCGAGGTCGACGAAGGCGCCGAAGTTCACGACGCTGCTGACCACGCCGCGGCGGACCTCGCCCGGCTTGAGGTTCTGGAGGAAGTCCTCGCGCTGCTCGCGCTGGGTCTCCTCGAGCCAGGCCCGGCGGGACAGGACCACGTTGTTGCGGTTCTTGTCGAGCTCGATGATCTTGGCCTCGAGCGTCTTGCCGACGTAGGGCTGCAGGTCGCGCACCCGGCGCAGCTCGACGAGCGAGGCGGGCAGGAAGCCGCGCAGCCCGATGTCGAGGATCAGGCCG
>DATGPY010000147.1:0-4315 GCA_035304465.1 Acidimicrobiales bacterium
CGTCCGCCGGGGCGAGGTGTTCGGCATCGTGGGCGAGTCGGGCTCGGGGAAGTCCGTCACCGCCATGACGATCCTCGGCCTGCAGCCGACGCTGAAGATCAAGGAGGGCGAGATCCTCTGGAAGGGTCGCGACCTCCTGACCATGCCGGAGGACGAGCGGCGCAAGGTGCGGGGCGGTGAGATCGCCATGATCTTCCAGGACCCGCTCACCGCCCTGAACCCGGTGCACACGATCGGCAAGCAGATCGGCGAGATGGCCCGGATCCACGAGGGCCTCAGCCGGAAGGCGGCGAAGGAGCGGGCCATCGAGATGCTCGAGCTCGTGGGCATCCCCGAGCCCCGCAAGCGGGCCGACATGTACCCCCACGAGTTCTCGGGCGGCATGCGCCAGCGGGCGATGATCGCCATGGCGATCGCCTGCAAGCCCGACCTGCTCATCGCCGACGAGCCGACGACCGCCCTCGACGTGACCGTCCAGGCCCAGGTCCTCGACGTGCTCCTCGGGATCAAGGACGAGATCGACTCGGCGATCATCATGATCACCCACGACCTCGGCGTCGTCGCCGGGATGACCGACCGGGTGATGGTGATGTACGCCGGCCGGGCCGTCGAGCTCGGCACGACGGACGAGATCTTCTACGAACCCCGCCACCCCTACACGCTCGGCCTGCTGGCCAGCCTGCCCCGGCTCGACGACACCGGTGACGAGCCGCTGGTGCCGATCGTCGGCTCACCGCCGTCGCTCATCCACCGGCCGTCGGGGTGCTTCTTCCACCCCCGGTGCCGTTTCGCGCGCGTGCCGGGCAACTGCGAGACCGACGACCCGGCGCTGCGCCTGGTGGCGGGCGACGACCACCTCGCGGCCTGCCACTACGCCGAGGAGCTCGAGGGCGTCACCGTCGAGTCGCTGCGCCGGAAGGTCGACGTCACGCGGGAGTCCGAGCCGGCCGACCTCGACGTGCCGCTCGAGCGGATCGTGCCCGACCCCGAGCTCCGCGACGCCGGCGCGGCCGGCGCCGGCGGCGACGTGGTGGAGGGCGCCGCTGCCGAGCGGCCGGCCGCCGACAAGGCACACGATGGAGGGACGAACCCGTGACCGACACGGCCGCCGAGACGTCGACGACGGCGACGAGCAACGGCGCCGGCCCGCTCCTGCAGGCCGAGGACCTGGTCAAGGACTTCCCGATCAGGGGCGGCGTGTTCGCCCGGACGGTCGGCTACGTCTCCGCCGTCGCCGGGGTCAGCCTGCACGTCGACCGGGGCGAGACCCTCGGGCTGGTGGGGGAGTCCGGCTGCGGCAAGTCCACGACCGGCCGCCTGCTGCTCAACCTGATCCGGCCGACGAGCGGCACCGTCCGCTTCGACGGCCAGGAGATCAGCCGCATGCGGGGCAAGCGGCTCGCCGCCATGCGGCGACGGTTCCAGATCGTCTTCCAGGACCCGTACGCGTCACTGAACCCCCGCATGACCATCGGTGCGGCGCTGGCCGAGCCGCTCAAGGTCCACCTCGGGCTGAGCAAGTCCGAGATCGACGACCGGGTGGCCGAGCTGCTGCGGACGGTCGGCCTGGCGCCGGAGCACACCAACCGCTTCCCCCACGAGTTCTCCGGCGGTCAGCGACAGCGGGTCGGCATCGCCCGGGCGCTGGCGCTGCAGCCCGAGCTCATCGTGCTCGACGAGCCGGTGTCGGCCCTGGACGTGTCGATCCAGGCCGGCGTCGTGAACCTGCTCCAGCGGCTGCAGGACGAGCTCGGCCTGGCCTACGTGTTCATCGCCCACGACCTGTCGGTCGTCCGGCACATCTCCACCCGGGTGGCGGTGATGTACCTCGGCAAGATCGTCGAGACCGGGACCCGGTACGAGATCTACGAGCGGCCGGGCCACCCCTACACGCAGGCGCTGCTGTCCGCCATCCCGCTGCCCGACCCGGAGCGGGAGAAGCAGCGCACGCGCATCATCCTCACCGGTGACGTGCCGAGCCCGGCGGACCCGCCGTCGGGATGCCGGTTCCGCACCCGCTGCTGGCGCAAGCGCGAGCTGGAGGCGGCGGGCATCGACACCAGCGCCTGCGTCGAGCAGGAGCCGGCGCTCGAGCCGCGGCCGTCCGAAGGCGTCGAGCACCCGGTGGCCTGTCACTTCGCGAAGCCCCAGGCCGTGATCTGACACGGATCTCGGCGGGCGCCCCGGCTCCGCCGGCAGATCGCGCGCACCGGGCCGGGGATCGTGCAACAATCTGCCACCGTCGCCGCGGGGTCGAGGGCGGGTGCGGCGACGAGCGACAGCATCCAAGGGGGATCCATGAGACGGCAGCGCACCCGCTGGCTCGCCCTGCTCGCCGCGTTCGGCCTCGTGGCCGCGGCGTGCGGGAGCGACGACGACGAGTCGGGCGACGGCCCGGAGGAGGCCGAGTTCGAGGCGGTCGCGATCGACGAGAGCGACCAGTGCGGCACCGAGGGCTACACCGGCAACCTCGCCGCCATCGAGGCGGTCGACGAGCTGACCGTGCGGTTCACGCTGTGCGAGCCGGACGTCGCCTTCCCGGCCAAGGTGGCCTTCTCGGCGCTCGGCATCCACCCGAGCGAGCACCTGGAGGCCACCGGCGGCGCGCCGATCGAGAACCCGATCGGGACCGGCCCGTACCGCCTCGAGGCGTGGGAGCGGGGCAGCCAGATCGTGCTGACCGCCAACGAGGACTACTGGGGCGAGGCGCCGTCGATCCCGACGGTGGTGTTCCGCTGGAGCGCCGAGTCGGCCCAGCGCCTCGTCGAGCTCCAGTCGGGTGACGTCGACGGCATCGACAACGTCGGCACCGAGGACTTCGCCGCGGTGGAGTCCGACCCCGACCTCCAGCTGCTCGAGCGCGAGCCGCTCAACGTCTTCTACCTGGGGTTCAACGTCGACCGGCCGCCGTTCGACGACCCGCTCGTGCGCCAGGCCATCGGCTACGCCATCGACAAGGACCGGATCGTCGAGAACTTCTACCCGGAGGGCTCGCAGGCGGCGGACCAGTTCCTGCCGCCGGGCATCCCGCAGTACGAGGAGGGGGCCGAGACCTTCACCTACGACCCGGAGCGGGCCCGGCAGCTGCTGGCCGACGCCGGCTACCCGGACGGCATCGACGTCGGCCCGCTCAGCTACCGGGCCGAGCCCCGGCCCTACCTGCCGCAGCCGCCGCAGGTGGCGAGCGACATCCGTGACCAGCTCGCCCAGGTGGGCATCCGGGCGACGCTCGACGAGCAGGAGTCGGGGGCGTTCATCGACAACGCCAACACCGGCAACCTGAGCTTCTACATGCTCGGCTGGGGCGCCGACTACCCGGACGCCACCAACTTCTGGGACTTCCACTTCGGCGCCGGGGCCAGCCCGCAGTTCGGGACCGGGTTCCCCGACCTGCACGAGGTGCTCGCCGAGGCGGGTTCGACCACCGACGAGGACGAGCGCGCCGAGCTCTACGCCCAGGCCAACGACCTGCTCTTCGAGCACGCGCCGGCCATCCCGATCGCCTACGGCGGTTCGGCGGTGGCCTTCAAGGCCGAGGTCGAGGGCGCCCACGCCAGCCCGCTGTCCAACGAGCAGTTCGCCGCCATGTCGATGGAGGGCCAGGACCAGCTCGTCTGGATGCAGAACGGCGAGCCGTCGGGCCTCTACTGCGCCGACGAGACCGACGGCGAGGCGCTCCGGGTCTGCGAGCAGATCAACGAGTCGCTGCTCGGCTACGAGGTGGGCGGCACCGAGGTCGTCCCGCTGCTGGCCGAGGACTACGAGTCCAACGAGGACCTGACCGAGTGGACGTTCCACCTGCGCGAGGGCGTGACGTTCCACGACGGCACGAGCCTCGACGCCGGCGACGTGGTGGCCAGCTACCGGGTCCAGTGGGACGCCGCCGACCCGCTGCACGTCGGCCGGGACGGGCTGTTCACCTACTTCGAGGCCCTCTTCGGCGGGTTCCTCAACCCGCCGCCCGCCGAGGGCGAGGGCTGACACGACGGTGACGGCGGGGGCCGGCGCCGGCCGGCCCCCCGCACACCCTCCGACCATGCTGCGCTTCGTCGTCCGCCGCCTGCTCAGCTCCATCCCGGTCCTGTTCGGCATCCTGCTGGCCACCTTCGCCATCGCCCGCATCATCCCGGGCGACCCCTGCCAGGCCGCGCTGCAGGAGCGCGCCACGCCCCAGGCGTGCGCCGACTTCAACGACCGCTACGGGTTCGACGACCCGATCCTCGTGCAGTTCGCCGACTACGTCGGCGACGTCGCCACCGGCGACCTCGGTGAGTCGATCCGCCTCCGCCAGCCGGTCACCGACCTGCTGATCGAG
>DATGPY010000148.1:0-8743 GCA_035304465.1 Acidimicrobiales bacterium
CTGATGGGCGGCGTCGAGGACGACCGGCGCCTGGTCATGGTCGACTACTTCACGCCCGAGACGGAGTGGCACCTCGAGAACGCCATGGCGGCGCTCAACAACATGAGCACCGAGGAGCTGCTCGACTCCACGGCCGTCGGCTCGACCCTGCAGCTGCCCGGCACGGTCGTCGACCTCGACGCCAGCGTCCAGCCCCGCGGCTACCGGCTGCTGTCACGCATCCCGCGGCTGTCCGAGGACATCATCCACCGCATCGTCCAGCGGTTCGGCACGCTGCAGAAGATCATGCGGGCGACCGTCGACGACCTGGACGAGGCCACCGGGGTCGGCCAGGCCCGGGCCCGGGCCATCAAGGAGGGCCTGTCCCGCCTGGCCGAGTCGAGCATCCTCGACCGCTACAGCTGACGCCGGGCCGGCCGCCCGGCCTCGCCCCGCCGGCCTCCGGGCGCTAGAACCGGCGTCCATGCGCATCACCCTGCCGTCCGGCACCGCCGCCGAGATCGCCCGCCCCGAGGGCACGCCGAGCCGCGGGCTCGTGCTCATCCCGGACATCGGCAGCCTCCGACCCCTCTTCGACGACATGGTCGCCCGGCTCGCCGCCGAGAACGGCTGGGTCGTGTGCGCCTTCGACCTGTGGCCGGGGCGCGACGACCTGCGGTCGCTGGAGGACCGCCTGGCGGCCGCCGGCGACCTGGACGACGACCGGGTGCTCGGCGACGCGGTGGCCGCCGCCGACGCCACCGGCGTCGAGCCGGTCGGCGTGGTCGGCTTCTGCATCGGGGGCATGTACGCGATGAAGGCCGCCGGCACCGGCCGGTTCCACCGGGCGGTCGCCTTCTACGGGATGGCCCGGATCCCCGAGATGTGGCGCAGCCCCACCCAGGGCGAGCCGCTCGACGCCCTCGCCCGGCCGGAGGCGTGCCCGACGCTGCACATCGCCGGCACCGCCGACCCCTGGGTTCCCGCCGAGGACCTGGAGGCGCTCGAGGCCGCGGGCGTCGAGGTCGTGCGCTACGAGGGGGCCGACCACGGGTTCGTGCACGATCCCGGCCGCCCGGCCCACCGGCCCGAGGACGCCGCCGACGCCTGGCGGCGGGCCATCGCCCACCTCGCCGGCTGACCGCCGGGGCGGGCAGAGCGCCGGGCCGCCCGCCGAGCCCCGGCGGCGCCGGCAGCACCGGGCCCCGCCAGCCACCGCGCGGTCCGCTGCGCCGGGCCGTCAGCGGGCGCGGCGCTCGAGCTCCTCGCGGTTGGTGATCTTGTACCGGCGGTCGGACTGCTCGATCCAGCCCAGCCGGACGAAGCTGGCGATGGCCTTGTTGACCCGCTCGCGTGACGCCCCGACCATCGCCGCCAGCTCCTCCTGGGTGACCGGCAGGGTGAACTCGTCGGACCCGCCGGCCATCTCGAGCAGGCGCTTGGCGGTGCGGCCGGTCACGTCGAGGAAGACCGTGTCGGCGAGGGCGACGTCCATGCTGCGGAGCCGGCGGGCGAGCAGGGCCACGACGCCCCAGAGCAGCTCGGGCCGGCGCTCGTAGACCTCGCGGATCGGCCCGTAGCCGATGGCCAGCACCTTCGACTGCTCCAGCGCCCGGGCCTCGGCGGTGCGGCCCTGGTTCTCGAACAGCTGCATCTCGCCGAACAGGTCGCCGGGCTCCATGAGCGCGACGACCGACTCCCGGCCGTCGATCGACCGCTTGGCGATCGCGATCCGCCCCGACTTCACGATGTACACGTTGTCGCCGGGGTCGTCCTCGTGGAACAGCACGTCGCCGCGCCGCAGCTCGACGGTGGTGCTGGCGTCCGCGAGGTGCTGCAGCTCCTGCGCGGAGAGATCGGCGAAGAGGTCGACGTCGGCGAGCAGGTCCGTGGCGCTCATCACACGGAACGATAACGACGTGCGACGCGGCCGTCCCGACGAGGGGTGCCACCGTGGGTGGCGCTAGCCTCCCGGCCGTCATGGGACGCGTGTGGGCCATCGTGGTCGCCGCCGGCTCCGGGCAGCGCTTCGGCGGGCCGAAGCAGTACCGCCCGCTCGCCGGACGGCGGGTGCTCGACTGGTCGCTGGAGGTCGCCGCGGCCGCCGCCGACGGCGTCGTGCTCGTCGTGCCCCCGACCGAGCTGGCGCGCCCCGAGCCGGTGGCCACGACGGTGGTCGCCGGGGCCGCCACCCGGTCGGGGTCGGTGCGGGCCGGCCTCGCCGCGGTGCCGGCGGCGGCCGAGGTCGTGGTCGTGCACGATGCCGCCCGGCCGCTGGCGGGCGCCGAGCTGTTCCGGGCGGTCGTCGAGGCGGTCGAGGCGGGCGCCGACGCCGCGGTCCCCGGGGTGCCGGTCGTCGACACCCTGCGCCGCCAGGAGGGGGGCGTCGTCGACCGCGACGGGCTTGTGTCCGTGCAGACGCCCCAGGCGTTCCGGGCCGCCGCGCTGCGGACGGCCCACGAGTCCGGAGGCGAGGCCACCGACGACGCCACGCTGGTCGAGGCCGCAGGTGGCAAGGTGGTCGTCGTGCCCGGCTCGCCCGCCAACCTGAAGATCACCCGGCCGGACGACCTCGTCGTCGCGGAGGCGCTGCTCGATGCCCGCTGACCCGCTCCGCATCCGGGTGGGACAGGGGTTCGACGTCCACCCGTTCGCGGAGGACCCCGACCGGCCGCTCGTGCTCGGCGGCCTGCGCTTCCCGGGCCGGGGCCTGGCCGGCCACAGCGACGCCGACCCCGTCGCCCACGCCGTCACCGACGCCCTGCTGGGCGCCGCGGGGCTGGGCGACATCGGCCAGCACTTCCCCGACACCGACCCGGCGCTCGCCGGCGCCGACTCGATCGAGCTGCTGCGCCGGGCGGTGGCCGACGTGCGGGCCGCGGGGTGGGAGCCCCAGAACGTCGACTGCACGGTCGTGCTCGAGGCGCCGAAGCTCGCCCCCCGCCGGGACGAGATGCAGCGCCGGCTCGCCGAGGCGGTCGGCGCGCCGGTGACGGTCAAGGGCAAGCGGGCCGAGGGCCTGGGCGCCCTCGGCCGGGGCGAGGGCATCGCCTGCGTCGCCGTCGCGCTGGTGGTGGCCCGATGAGCCCGCGGCGCGGCGGCAAGGGCCGGGCCCGCGGTCGGCGGGCGGTCCGCGCCCGGCGGACCCCGCCGCCGCCCACCCGGGTCACGACGCCGCGCGTCCGCCCCCAGCCGACCGGCCGGCGCGGCGTGGCGTCGTCGCGCGGCCTGGGCGGCGACCAGGTCGAGGGCCGGCAGGCGGTGCGGGAGCTGCTGATCGCCGGCAAGCGGCGGGTGCGCGAGGTCTGGATGGTCGACGAGGGCGACGACGCGCCCGTCCTGCGGGACATCCGCGAGCTGGCCGCGGACGCCCGGGTGCCGGTGCGCCAGGTCGGCCGCGGCCGCTTCGCCGCCCAGGCCCGGTGCGAGGCGCCCCAGGGCGTCCTGGCGCTGGCGGCGCCGCTGCCCGAGCACGACCTCGACGAACTCGCCGAGGGGCGCGACGGCGAGCCCGCCTTCCTCGTCGCCCTCGACGGCATCACCGACCCCGGCAACCTCGGCGCCATCCTGCGCTCGGCCGAGTGCGCCGGCGTCACCGGCGCGATCCTGCCCCGCCACCGGGCCGTCCACGTCACGCCGACGGTCACCAAGGCCGCCGCCGGCGCCGTCGAGCACGTGCCGATGGCGATCGTGCCGGGCCTGCCGTCGGCGCTCCTGCGGCTGCGGGACCGCGGCGTCCACGTCGTCGGCCTCGACGCCGCGGCCGACCGCACGCTCTACGACATGGCCGGCGGGGACGGGCCGATCTGCCTGGTGCTGGGGTCGGAGGACCGCGGCCTGTCGCGCCTGGTGCGGGCTCGCTGCGACGAGGTCGTGGCCATCCCCATGCGCGGGGTGCTCGGCTCCCTCAACGTGGCGGCGGCGGCCGCGCTGGCGTGCTTCGAGGTCGCCCGCCGGCGGTGAGCGGGCGGGCGTCGGCGAGCCCGAGGCGGGGATCGAACCCGCGACCTGACGCTTACAAGGCGCCTGCTCTGGCCAGCTGAGCTACTCGGGCCGGGCCATCGACGATACTGCGCCGCCGGCGGGCTCCGTCACGGCCCGGCGGGTGCTTGCATCCCGCGCGGCGCCCGACCACGCTTGCCAGTGGCGTCCACCCGCGGTGGCGCCGCCGGACACGGCCGAGGAGGCATCCCGCGCATGCAGACGACCGAGCGCCCGCCCACCCCCACGTCCCGGGGCACGAGCCCCGCTCGTGGCGTGCTGCTGGTCGCCGTCGCCGTCATCGTCGGCGTGTTCGTGCTGCGGGCCCTCGACGACACGGGCGCCGGCCCGGAGGTCGACGTCGTCGACGAGGCGACCGGGCAGACCGACGCCCCGCCCCCGGAGGAGGGCGGCGAGCAGCCGCCGCCGGAGGGCGAGGAGGAGCAGCCGGCGCCCCGCCCGCCGCAGGAGATCACCGTGCTCGTGGCCAACGCCTCCGGTGTGTCCGGTGCGGCCGCGGCGCAGACCGACGCGATCGCCGGCGGCGGCTACCAGACCGTCGAGCCGACCAACGCACCCGAGCACCTCGAGTCCACGCAGATCCTCGCCGTGCCGGGGTTCGAGGCCGAGGCCGCGGCCCTGGCCGCGGCCATCGGGGCGCCGGAGGGCGCGGTCCAGCCGATGCCCGACCCGCCGCCGCTGGAGACCCAGGGCGCCCAGCTCGTCGTGCTGCTCGGTCCCGACCTGGCCAGCGGCTGAGCCGCGTGCCGGCGCCCGCGGCCGGGGCGGTAGCTTGCGCCTCGTGAGCGACCTCGACGCCGCGCTGACACCGTTCCGCTCCGAGCCGGCAGCCTCCGCCGTGGTGGTGGACTTCGACGGCACGCTCGCGCCCATCGTCAACGACCCGGCGGCGGCGCGCCCGATCGAGGGGTCGACCGAGGTGCTGGCGCGCCTGGTCGGGCGCTACGGGCTGGTGGCGCTGGTCTCGGGCCGACCCGTCGAGTTCCTGCGCCCGCAGGTGCCCGAGGGCGTCGTCCTCGCGGGGCTCTACGGCCTCGAGGTCGTCCGCGACGGCCAGCGGCTCGACCACCCGGGCGCGGGCGCCTGGCGGGAGGTCGTGACCGACGTCGCCCGCTCGTCGATCGACCGGGGCCCGGCGGGCATGGAGGTCGAGTCGAAGGGCCTGTCGCTGACCCTCCACTACCGCAACCACCCGGAGATCGCCGACGAGGTGCGGGAGTGGGCCCGCCGGCAGGCCGCCCGCTCCGGCCTGCAGCCCCGGGCGGCGAAGATGTCGGTCGAGCTCCACCCACCGATCGAGGCCGACAAGGGGACCGCGCTCGAGGCGCTGGTCGAGGGGCTCGACAACGTCCTCTACATCGGCGACGACCTCGGCGACCTGCCGGCCTTCGACGCCCTCGACCGCCTGGCACGCGAGGGCGTGACCGTGCTGCGGGTCGCCGTCGCGGGCGACGAGGCGCCCGACGAGCTGGTCGCCCGCGCCGACCTGCTGGTCGACGGCCCGCCGGGCGTGCTCGACGTGCTCCGGCGCCTCGCGGCCGACTGACGCCACGGCCGGCGCCTCCGACGGCCCGGCGCCGGCGTGCCGGCGGCCGGCCGAGACCGTGGCGTGCGGTCAGCCGCCGGCGGTCAGCTGGTCGGCGAGCCAGTCCCGCGGCGCCCGGGCGGTGGACAGCTCGCGCAGCCGGCGGGCCCGCTCGGCCCGGCGGGCGGCCGGCATCCGCAGGGCCGCGTCGAGGGCGTCGGCGGTGCTGACCAGGTCGTAGGGCGACACGGGGAGCGCGGCCTCCGCCAGCTCGTCCCACACGCCGGCCTCGGGCGACAGGCACAGCACGGCGTCGCGCTCGTTGACGATGGCGGCCTCCTTGGCGACCAGGTTGAGGCCGTCGCGGATGGGGTTGACCAGCACGGCGTCGGCCCGCCGGAGCACCGCCAGCGACCGCGGGTAGTCGTCGCGGGTGTCGTAGACGATGGGCGTCCAGTCGTCGGTGCCCCAGCGCTCGTTGACGCGCTGGACCGTGGCCTCGACGTCCTGCTGGTACTCGATGTAGGCCGGCACGCCGGTGCGCGACGGGTAGACCGAGGCCAGGAACACGACCCGCCCGCGCCACTCGGGGTGCTGCTCGAGCAGCAGGTCGAAGGCCGCGAACCCCCGGACCAGGTTCTTGGACAGCTCGATGCGGTCGACGCGGGCGACGACCAGCCGGTCGCCGACGCCCTCGTCGATCTCGGCGAGGGCGGCGTCGCAGGCCGGGGTGGACGCTGCCCGCCGGACGTCGTCGGCGTCGGCGGGCAGCGGCGACACGAACGTGCGGGGCTCGAGGCCGCGCAGCTCGCGGCAGCAGGCGAGGAAGTCGGCGGCCCAGCGGCCGGAGTGGAAGCCGCAGGCCCGGTGGGCGGCGAGGCCGGCGAGCAGGTCGCCCACGACCTGGTCGGGCAGCGTGCGCAGCCAGGTGGGCGTGGCGAACGGCGTGTGGCTGAAGTGGACGGCGGTGACGTCGGGGCGCTGCTCGGCCAGCGCGGGGCCGAGCAGCGCGAGGTGGTAGTCCTGCACCAGCACCGCCGCGCCCTCGGGGGCGGCCTCGGCCACGGCGTCGGCGAAGGCGGCGTTGACCCGGCGGTAGGCGTCCCAGGCGGTCGCCGCCTCGGGGCCGAAGGCGGGCTCCCGGGTCAGGTCGTAGAGCCCGTGGTGGACGAACCACAGGTACTGGTTGCTGACGACGTCGTAGTGGAGCCGGTAGGTCTCGGGGTCGACGTCGAGCAGGCGGACCCGGAAGCCCTCGGCCTCGACGACGCCGGCGCGGGCCGCGGCGCGGTCGCCGTCGGTCATCGCCGCGGCGACCCAGAGCGCGTCGGTGCCGGCGACGAGCGGCCCCAGCCCTGACACGAGGCCGCCGGCGCCGCGGGTGGCGACCAGCTCGCCGCCCTCGGTGGGGCGGAACGTCAGGGGGCCTCGGTTCGAGACGACGACGACGGGACGGTCCACGAGTGGAGGAGGCTAGGGGATGGGCCAGACTTGCCGGTCGTGCGAGTGGTCATCGTCCCCGACAAGATGCGTGGCACCGCCACCGCCCGTGAGGTGGCGGCCGCGGCCGGCCGGGCGGCGGCCGCCGCCGGCTGGGACCACGACGAGGTGCCGATGGCCGACGGGGGCGAGGGCACGCTCGACGTGCTCGGGGGGCCCAACCGCACGACCACGGTGACGGGGCCGCTGGGCGACCCGGTGGAGGCGGGCTGGCGGCTCGACGGCCGCACCGCGGTGGTCGAGATGGCCCGGGCCTCGGGCCTGGCCCTCGTCGGCGGCCCGGAGGGCAACGACCCCGTCGCGGCGTCGACGACCGGGACGGGCGAGCTGATCGCCGCCGCCGTCGACGCCGGCGCCCGGCGGGTGCTCGTCGGCCTGGGCGGCTCGGCCACGACCGACGGCGGACTCGGGGCGCTGCGGGCCCTCTACCCGCTGCACCGGCTGGCGGGGGTCGAGATCGTCGCCCTGTGCGACGTCCGGACGTCGTTCGTCGACGCCGCCGCGGTGTTCGCCCCGCAGAAGGGCGCGTCGCCGGCGCAGGTCGAGCTGCTGCGCCGCCGGCTCGAGCGGCTGGCCGACGTCTACCTGGCCGACCACGGCGTCGACGTGCGGTCGCTGCCGGGCGCCGGTGCGGCTGGCGGGCTGGCCGGCGGCCTGGCCGTCGCCGGGGCGACGCTGGTGGGCGGCTTCGAGGCCCTGGCGGAGGAGGTCGAGCTGCACGAGCGGATCGAGGGAGCCGACCTCGTCGTCACGGCCGAGGGGTTCCTCGACGAGCAGTCGTTCGACGGCAAGGTCGTCGGCGGCGTGGTCGAGCTGGCGTCCGAGGCGGGCGTGCCGGTCGTCGCCGTGGTGGGCGAGGTGGTCGACGACCCGGCGGTGCTCGGGCGGCCGGGGCTGCGGGTCGTCTCGCTGGTCGAGCGGTTCGGCGACGAGCGGGCCCGGGGCGACGTGCTGGCCTGCGTCGAGGAGGCGGTGGCGGCCGTGCTGGCCGGGCACCGCCCGGGCGAGGCGGAATGAGGGCGCCCGCCGGGGGGTTGGTTACGATCCGTACGCCATCCCCGAGTCAAGGACCAGGTCTGACATGAGCGTCTCCGTTCGCATCCCCACCACCCTGCGCCCGCTCACCGGTGGCCGCGCCGAGGTGGAGGTCGAGGGTGCCGACGTGCGCGACGTCATCCAGAACCTCGAGAGCGCCCACCCGGGCATCGGGGCGCGGCTGCTCGACGAGGACGGCAACCTCCGCAAGTTCGTCAACGTGTTCGTCGCCGACGACGACATCCGCTTCCTCGACGGCCTCGACACGAAGGTGCCCGACGGCGCCGAGGTGTCGATCATCCCGGCCGTCGCGGGCGGCTGAGCGCCCGGCTCACGCGGCGCCCGCCACCCCTCCGCCCGTTAGCACTCGCCGGTTGCGAGTGCTTACGGGGCATGGTTGACTGGCTAGCACTCAGATACTCCGAGTGCTAGCCCGGTCCCAACGGAGGGATTGTTCGGATGCCCAAGATCATCGCTTTCGACGCCGAGGCGCGCCGCAGCCTCGAGGCCGGCATGAACAAGCTGGCCGATGCCGTGCGCTTCACGCTCGGCCCCAAGGGCCGGAACGTCGTCCTCGAGAAGAAGTGGGGCGCCCCCACCATCACGAACGACGGCGTGTCGATCGCCAAGGAGATCGAGCTCGAGGACCCCTACGAGAAGATCGGGGCCGAGCTCGTCAAGGAGGTCGCCAAGAAGACCGAC
>DATGPY010000149.1:0-2806 GCA_035304465.1 Acidimicrobiales bacterium
CCGGGCCCTGGGCGAGGGCGGCACGATCCCGTTCATGGGCATGCTCGGCAAGCGGTTCCCCGAGGCCCAGTTCGTCATCACCGGCGTGCTGGGGCCCAACTCGAACGCCCACGGGCCCAACGAGTTCCTGCACCTGCCGACGGCTCGCCGCGTCACCACCGCGGTCGCCCACCTGCTCGACGCCCACGCCCGGCGCTGACGGGACCGGCGCGGCGCGCCGCTCCCCCGGCCTCTCGCCGACCGCCGGCGGCCCAGCGGTGCCGGTGCACGGCGGGCCCCGGCCGGTCGCCGCTGCAGCCCACCCGGGCTCGGGACAAGCGGAAGGCCCCGAGCGTTGGACCGGTCGATGCCGCTCCGTCGCTCGGGGCCTCCCTGTGTGGCTGACGCCTCGGGCACGTCGCCGGTGGCGCCCCCGACGACAGTGCCGATCACCCGAAGCAGCTGAGCCTCGCGGTGATCCGGAGCTCCGGCGGCGGTGGTGTCGTTCACCGCCTCGGCCGCTCCGCCGGCTGTCTGCCTCTCCCCCGGACTTGCGCCCCCCTTGGTCCTGTGTGCGGGACGGGACCTCGTGTCGTTCGTGTCGTCGGCAACCCTTGCCGTGGTGGTTCGTGTCGATGATGCGGAGCGCGAAACCGCAGGTCAAGGGCTATCCCACAATCCCCAGGGCAATCCCCAGACTTTCCTCGGTCATCCCCAGGCCGACGGTGGTTTCACACAGGGTGGTCACAGGTCACCCACAAGCCGTGGTGGCGGGATCGCCGGTCGAACGCACACGGATCGTGTCCGTGACGGCGCGCTCCGGCGCATCCCCGGACGGTGACGCCGAGCGCGGGGACCCCCGGACGGGCCGGCACGGCCCGGTCGACCCGCTGCGCACCCCGCCAGCGCGAGCGAGAACTAGCGTGACGCCATGGCCGGAGCTGGACACGGGACCAAGGCGGTCGTCGCCGCCCTGCTCGCCAACCTGGGCATCGCCGCCGCCAAGTTCGTCGGCTTCCTCGTCACCCGGTCGGGCTCGATGCTGGCGGAGAGCGTCCACTCCGTCGCCGACGCCGGCAACCAGGCGCTGCTCCTCCTCGGCGGCCGCCGCGCCCGTCGGGCGCCGACGCCCGAGCACCCCTTCGGCTTCGGCCGCGAGCGGTACTTCTGGGCGTTCGTCGTGGCGATCATCCTGTTCAGCGTCGGCGGCATGTTCGCCGTCTACGAGGGCATCGAGAAGCTCCGCCACCCCCACGAGCTCTCCTCGACCGGCGTCGCCATCGGCATCCTCGTCTTCGGCATCGTCGTCGAGGGCCTGTCGCTGCGCACCGCGGTCGTCGAGGCCGACAAGGTGCGCGACAAGCAGGCCGGCTGGTGGTCGTTCATCCGCCACTCCAAGAGCGCCGAGCTGCCGGTCGTCCTGCTCGAGGACCTGGCCGCCGAGCTCGGCCTGGTGCTCGCCCTCGTGGCGGTGTCCGTGTCGTCGATCACCGGCGACCCGGTCTGGGACGCGATCGGCACCCTCGTCATCGGCGTCCTGCTCGTCGTCGTGGCCGTCGTCCTCGCCATCGAGATGAAGGGCCTGCTGATCGGCGAGTCGGCCTCGACGGCCGACCAGGAGCGCATCGTGGCCGCCATCGAGGTCGAGCCCAGCGTGCGCCGCATCATCCACATGCGGACCCAGCACATCCGCCCCGACGAGCTGCTGGTCGGCGCCAAGGTCGAGCTCGTGCCCGACCTGACCGTCGCCGAGGCCGCCGAGGCGGTGAACCGGGTCGAGGACACCGTCCGGCGGGCCGTGCCGGCGGCCCGGATGATCTACATCGAACCGGACATCTTCCGGACGCCGACCCCAGGCCCCGACTCCCCCGCCCACCTGGCGTCCGAGGACCGCGAGGCCGGCACCTCCGAGCCCGAGACCGACCCCGACGGTGCCGAGGACCGGGCCGCGCCGTCGCCCGGCTGATGGGGGAACAGGGCCCGAGCGCGCGCGACGTCGGCAAGGCGCACCTCCAGCGCCTCGGCCGGGTGATCCGTGAGCGGCGCACGGCGGCCGAGATGTCGTTGCGCGAGCTCGCGGCCCGCACCAACGTGTCGAACCCCTACCTGTCCCAGCTCGAGCGTGGCCTGCACGAGCCGTCGGTGCGGGTGCTGCGGGCCATCGCCCACGCCCTGAACATGTCGGTCGAGGCCCTCATGGCCCAGGCGGGGCTCGTCGACCCGCCGCCCCGGGACGGCGTCCCCTCGGTGGAGGAGGCCATCGCCGCCGACCCCCACCTCACCGACGAGCAGCGCGCCGCCCTCCTCGCGGTCTACCGCAGCTACGTCGAGGACGCGAAGCGCTCCCGCTGAGCTCGGGCGCGCCGCGCCCGCCCGGGAGGTGGGCGGGCGGTCGCACGGCGTGCGCCAGGTGGCGCGTGGGGTGCCTGCGGTGCGTCAGGCGGCCTTGGCGGCCTTGGCGCCCTTCGCGGCCTTGGTGGCCTTCCGGGCCGGCGTGACCCCGACGAGGGGGGAGACCGCGGCGGCGACGCCCCGGACGAGCTCGTACTCGGCGGCCAGCAGGTCGGAGACGAACCGGTACTGCGAGTCGACGATCTCGGCGGGGGCGGGCAGGCCGGTGGGGTAGGTGACGGTCGGCAGGCGCGCCGCGACCCGCTCGACGCCCTTCTGCACGTAGCCGACGACCGGCTCGCGGAGGTCGCGCACGACCTCGACGACCTTGGCCTCGACCTCGGTGACGGTGTCCATGATGCTCTTCGCCATGCGCTAACCATACCAAGCGGAACGCTTGAAATACCGCATGACATGGGGCACGTCCCGAAAACCC
>DATGPY010000150.1:0-4480 GCA_035304465.1 Acidimicrobiales bacterium
GACGCCGCCGCGGCGATCGAGGGCCCCGACCACCCGCACGCCCTGGCCGCCACGGCGGCCTACGCCGCACCGCCGAAGCCCGGGCCGGCCGAGGTCCGCAGCGAGGTCCTCCGCCGGGGGCGGGGGACCAGCCAGGTGCGGGCCCGCCTCGTGCAGGACGGCGCCGTGCGCGTCGACGCCACCCTCACCCTCGGGCGGCTGCGCCCCGACGCCACCCCCTGGTGGGGCGGCGCGCCCGCCCCCGAGGTGCCGGACGTGCCCCGTGAGCGCCGCACCCCGGCCGACGGCCCCGGCGGCGTCCACCCGCCGATCATGGAGCGGGTCGACATCCGACTCGACCCGGAGACGGCCGGCTTCACGGTCGGCCGGCCCTCCGGCGCCGGCGAGCTGCGGGCCCTGCTGCGGTTCGCCGACGGCCGGGCGCCCGACCCGCTCGCGCTCCTCTACCCCGTCGACGCGCTGCCGCCTGCGCCGTTCGACGTCGGCGGCACCGCCGGCTGGGTGCCCACCATGTCGCTCACCGCCTACGTGCGGGCGCTGCCGGCCGACGGGCCCCTCGTCGTGCGCCAGCGGGCGGGCCTCATCGAGGCCGGCACGGTCGACGAGGTGTGCGAGGTGTGGGACGGCCGCGGCCGGCTCGTCGCCCAGGCCACCCAGCTGGCGGGCGTCCGCACGGCCGGGCCGCCGCCGGCCTGATCCCCCTCAGCGGGCCGCCGACCAGGCCGCCCACAGCGCGGCGTAGGTGCCCGCCGCGGCGACCAGCTCGTCGTGGGTGCCCTCCTCGATCACCCGCCCCTCGTGCAGCACGACGACCCGGTCGGCGTCGCGGGCCTGGGTGAGCCGGTGGGCGACGACGAGCGTCGTGCGCCCCGCCACCGCGGCAGCGGCCGCCGCCTCGAGACGCCGGGCGCCCGCGCTGCCGGCCTCGGCGGTCGCCTCGTCCAGCACCGCCACCGCGGGGTCGGCCAGCACCAGCCGGGCGAGCGCCAGCTGCTGGGCCTCGGTCGGCCCCAGCGCGTGGCCGCCCTCGCCGACCCGGGTGTCGATCCCCTGGGGCAGCGCGTCGACCCAGGGGGCGGCGCCGACCCGGTCGAGGGCGGCGCGCACCTCGGCGTCGGTGGCGTCCGGCTTCGCGAGGCGCAGGTCGTCGGCCAGCGTGCCGGCGAAGACGTGGACCTCCTGGCTCACGAGGGCGACGGTGCCGGCGAGCCGGTCCGGGCCCAGCTCGCCCACCGGCACGCCGCCGATGCGGACGCTGCCGGCGTCGGGCTCGTGGACGCCGGCGACGAGCCGGGCGAGCGTCGACTTGCCCGCCCCCGAGGCGCCGACCAGCGCCACCACCTCGCCGGGCTCGATGCGCAGGTCGACGTCGACCAGCACCGGGGGCCCGCCGTCGTAGGCGAAGCGGACGCCCTTCAGCTCGACCGACGTGTCGACCGGGCGGGCCGACGAGGTCGGCGCGGCGGGAAGCGGCATCGTCGACACGCCGACGACCCGGGCCAGCGCCGCCCAGGCCGACTGCGCCTCGTCGAGCAGGCTGAGCAGGGTCCCGACCGGGTCGAAGAGGCGGTGGAAGTACAGGGCGGCGGCCGTCGCCGCGCCGATCGTGATCGCCCCGCCCCGCACCAGCACGAACCCGGTCACCAGCACCGCGCCGAGGCCGGTCAGCTCGGCGCCGTTCAGCCAGCTGAAGAAGATCGCCCGCTCCCGGGCCGTCGCCGTGGCCAGGTCGGCCGACCGGCGGGAGGTGCGGGCCAGGCGCCGGAGGTGGGCCGGGCCCAGGCCCAGCGCCCGGACCGTCCGGGCGCCGGCGACCGAGGCGTGGACGTGCCGGCCCCGCTCGCCCTCGGCCGCCCGCTCGGCGGCGAAGATCGGCCCCGAGCGGCGCAGGTAGCGGCGGGTGGCGACGACCTGCACCGGGGCGGCCAGCAGGCCGGCGAGGGCCAGGCGCCAGTCGAGGGCGGCCAGGCCGACGACGGTGAGGCCGGTGTAAAGCGCCGAGACGACGAGCTGGGGCAGCGCCGTGCGGACGGCCTCGGCCACCTGGTCGACGTCGCCGACCACCCGGGCGACGAGGTCACCGGTGCCGCCCCGCTCGACCTCGGACAGCGGCAGGGCGAGGGCCCGGTCGAGCGCGTCCTCGCGCAGGCCGGCCAGCCCCCGCTCGCTCAGCGCCCCGACCGCGGCCAGCCCGACGGCGGTCAGCGCGCCCTCGGCGACGGCGGCGACCGCCAGGAGCACGAGGGTGCGATCGAGCTCGCCGCGGCCGCCCCGGTCGACGACGACGTCGACGAGGTCGCCGAGCAGCCGGGGGACGGCGAGGGCGGCGACGGTGGCGCCGAGCAGCGCGACCAGGGCGGCGACGGCCGGACCGGCGTGGCGGCGGACGACCCCGGCGACCGCGGCCCGGGTGGCCGCACCGCCGGCGACGGGCAGCAGGCGGGCCGCGCTCACGACAGCACCGCCGCCCGGTAGGTGTCGTGGTCCCGGGCCAGCTCGCCGTGCGTGGCCTCGGCCACCGCCCTGCCCCCCTCGACGAGCACGACCCGGTCGGCCGCCGCCAGGAGCGTCGGGCTGGTCGTCACCAGGACGGTCGTGCGTCCCCGGCGCAGCGCCCGCACGCCGGCCGCGACCCGGTGCTCGGTGGCGGCGTCGACGGCCGTCGTGGGCTCGTGCAGCACGAGCACCGGCGCGTCGGTGGCGAGCGCCCGCGCGAGGGCCACCCGCTGGCGCTGGCCACCGGAGAGGCCGGTGCCCGCCTCGCCCAGGTCGCGCTCGCCCGCCTCGGCCAGCGCCGTGGCCACCTCGTCGGCGGCCGCGGCCGCGATCGCCGGGCGGACCCGCTCGGGGTCGGCGGCGACGCTCGCCACCTCGGCCTCGATCCGGTCCTCGAACAGCGGTGCGGCGTGGTGGGCGACGGTGACGGTGCGGCGGGCGAGGTCGAGGTCCAGCGTCGCCAGGTCGACCTCGACGTCACCGGTGGTCACCGCGACCGTGCCGGCCGCCGGCTCGGCGGTGCGGTCCAGGCAGGCGACCAGCGCGACGGCGTCGGAGGGCCGGGCGGTCGCCACCCCCACCACCTCGCCGGGGGCGACCCGCAGGTCGAGCCCCGCCAGCGTGCCGTGCCGCAGCCCCCGGACCGCGAGCCCGAGCGGCGGCGCCAGCGACGGCGCCGCGCCGCCCCCGGACACCGCGGGCGGGGCCTGCAGCGCCCCGGCGATGCGGGCCGACGCGGCCCGGGCGTGGGCCAGCACCTCGCCGCCGTAGGCCAGGCGGAGGAACGGCCCGACGAGGAACTGCGTGAGCCCGACCGCGGCGACCAGCTCGCCGACGGTGATGTCGCCGGACAGCGCCTGCCGCCCACCGATCCAGGCGACGACCAGCAGCAGCACCCCCGAGGCGGTGCGGGTGACGCCGGTGTAGACGGCCCGCATGCGGGTGGCCTGCAGCGCCGCCTGAAGCGCCGCGCCGCTGGCCCGCCGGTAGGCGGCGGCGCCCGCCGGCGCGGCGCCCAGGCCCTTGAGCACCCGCAGGCCCCGCAGGAGGTCGCCGGCCACCCCCGCGGCGGCGCCCACCGCGGCCTGGTGCCCCGCGGCCCGGGTCGTGAGCGGTGCGGACGCCACCCGGACGACGGCGACGACGACGGGGACGGCGATCACCACCGCGAGCCCGAGGGTGACCGAGGTGGCCAGCAGCACCGCGGCGCCGGCGAGGATGCCGCCCACCGCGGCGACGACGACGATCACCGCCCCGACGCCCTCGCCCAGGCGGGCGGTCTCGACCGTGGTCAGGCTGAGCGCGCCGCCGCTGCGGGTGTCGTCGAGCCCGCCACCGGGGTGGAGCAGGCGCTCGGCCAGCCGGGTGCGGGCCCAGTGGGTGGCGTCGTTGACCACCCGCTGCTCGACGTAGAGGCCGATGCAGCCGGCGGCCGAGAGGCAGACGAACAGCAAGGCCAGCACGGCGGTCCAGCGAGCCATGGCGGCTGCGTCGCCGGTGGCGACCGCCCGGTCGACGACGACGCCGACGAGCACCGGCACCGCCACCTCGCAGGCCTGGTGGACCACCACGAGGAGCGACCCGCCGACGACGGCTCGGCGGTGGGCGCGCACGGCCCGGCGCAGCGGGGAGGCGGCGGTCTCCATGGGTGTCAGGGGAGCCTAACCAGGCCCGATCGGCCGGTCCCATCCGCTTGACGGGCGGCGAAGAACGTTTATTCTCCGGGATGTGACGTCCGTCTCGGAGCCGCCGTCGCCCACCCCGGGGGAGCCGCCGCCGGGCGACGAGCTGCGCCGGCGGCTGCTGCACGCGGCGGCCGCCGTCTTCGCCCGCAACGGCTACGACGGGACGAAGATCATGGACGTCGTCCGCGAGGCGGGCCTGTCCACCGGCGCCGTCTACGGGCGCTTCCGCTCGAAGAACGACCTGCTGCGGGAGGCGATCGTCAGCCGCTGGCGCGACGTCGCCCGCCGCGACACCGAGG
>DATGPY010000151.1:0-4284 GCA_035304465.1 Acidimicrobiales bacterium
AGGCCTACGCCGGCTTCGAGTTCCTGCGCCTCGCCAACTGGAAGGTGGCCTGGGACGCCACCCGCGACCACCTCGAGGTGGCCGACGCCAGCACGATCAAGGTCTTCGGCACCGAGCACTACCTCGAGACCTTCCGGCTGCTCATGGAGGTGCTGGGCGAGCGGTCGTACCTGGTCGAGGACACGCCCGGGGCGCTGCTCGCCGGCCGCCTCGAGCAGCTCTACCGCAGCCTGCTCATCCTCACCTTCGGCGGCGGCACGAACGAGCTGCAGCGCGACCTGATCGCCGGCTTCGGGCTCGGCATGCCGATGGCGAAGCGCTGAGACGCCAGGGGGACGCCATGGACTTCGACCTGACCGACGAGCAGCAGGCCACCGTCGAGGCGGCGAGCAAGCTGCTGGGCGACCGCTCCACCCCCGAGGCCCTGCGCGAGCTGGAGCAGCGGGACGATCTGCGCTTCGACCGCGACCTGTGGGCGGCCATGGCCGGCGCCGGCCTGCTCGGCATCGCCGTGCCGGTCGAGCACGGCGGGGCCGGGCAGGGGGTGCTCGAGCTGGCGCTGCTGCTGGAGGAGGTGGGCCGGCGGACCGCCCCCGTGCCGGCGCTGGCCGCGCTGGCGCTCGGCGGGCTGCCGATCGCCCGCTGGGGCACGCCGGACCAGCAGGCCGCCGTCCTGCCCGGTCTGGCCGAGGGGACTGTCGTGCCGACGGCGGCCCTCGTGCAGCCGTTCGGCGACCCGCTGACGCCCTCGGTGGCGGCCCGCCGGGACGGCGACGGCTGGGTGCTGGACGGCGCCTGCACCAACGTGCCGGCCGGGCTGGTCGCCGACCTGGTCATCGTGCCGGCCGCGACCGGGGACGGCGAGACGTGCCTGTTCCTCGTGCCCGCCGACGCCGAGGGGGTGGGGCGCGAGCGCCAGGACACGACGACCGGCACGCCCGAGGCCCGCCTGACCCTCGACGGCGTCCGCCTCGGCACCGGCGACGTGCTCGGCCCGGTGGACGAGGGCGCGACGGCTTTGCGGTGGCTCGTCGACCACGCCACGGTGGCCGCGTGCGCCGTCATGGCCGGGGCCGCCGCCGAGGCGATCCGGCTCACCGGCGAGTACACCTCCCAGCGCGAGCAGTTCGGGCGGCCGATCGCCACCTTCCAGGCCGTCGGGCAGCGGGCGGCCGACGCCTACGTCGACACCCAGGCCATCAGGCTCACCATGCTGCAGGCCGCGTGGCGGCTCGGCGCCGGGATGCCAGCCGACCGCGAGGTGGCGGTGGCCAAGTACTTCGCCGCCGCGGGCGGCCAGCGGGTCGTGCACGCGGCCGCCCACCTTCACGGCGGCGTGGGCGTCGACCGCGACTACCCGCTGCACCGCTACTTCCTCCTGGCCAAGCAGCTCGAGCTGTTCCTGGGCGGCGCCAGCCGGCAGCTGCTGCGGCTCGGCGCCGTCCTGGCCGCCGAGGGCCCGACGCGCTGAGCCCGGTCCAGCTGCGGGCGCGCGGGCGGGCCGGGCCCGGAGGGTCCCGGCCCGCTAGCCGGTCGTGAGCTCGACCCGGTCGACGGCCGCGTCGGTCTGCTCGGCCACGTTGGCGCAGTGGGCGCAGCAGTAGAAGCGGCCGTCGACCTCGACGCCGTGGCCGATGACCCGGTTGCCGCAGTGCTCGCACACCGGCGCCAGGCGGTGGATCGCGCACTCGAAGCTGTCGAAGGTGTGGCGCGCCCCGGCGGCGATCACCTCGAAGGCCTTGTCGTAGTCGTTGCCGCAGACCTCGCATCGGGCCATGTCGGTACCTCCGGTGCTCGTCGACGTCGCGGGCGTACCCCGGTGGCCGGCGGGCGACACCCCGGGATCACGCGCTCTCAGCGGGTACCGTCGCGCGGGTCGTGGTGCCGCCGGCGAGGAGGTCGCGGTGGACAGCAGCGAGATCGTGCGCGGCATCGGCCTCGTGGTCGTGCTCGGCGTCGGGCTGCAATGGCTGGGCCGGCGGATCGGTCTGCCGTCGATCGTCCTGCTGCTGGCCGGCGGCCTGGCGGTGGGCCCGGGGCTCGGTTGGCTCGACCCCGACGAGATCTTCGGCGACGCCCTGTTCCCGGTCGTGTCGCTCGCCGTCGCGGTGCTGCTGTTCCACGGCGGGATGGAGCTGCGGATCGCCGACCTGCGGGGACCGGCCCGGGGACCGGTCCTGCGCCTGGTGACCGTCGGGGCGCTGGTCACCTGGTTGCTGGCGGCGGGCGCTGCCCACCTGCTGCTCGACGGGGCCTGGCGCCTGTCGCTGGTGATCGGGGCGATCCTCGTCGTGTCGGGGCCCACGGTCGTCGGCCCTCTCCTCCGCATCGCCCGGCCCCGCGACCCGCCGGCGACGATCCTGCGCTGGGAGGGCATCCTCATCGACCCCCTCGGGGCGACGCTCGGCGTCTTCTGCGTCAACGCCTTCTTCGTGACCGAGCTGACCGTGGGCGAGGTGTGGCGGGACGTCGTGACCGTCGCCCTCGCCGGGGTGGCCGCCGGGCTGGCCGGCGCGGCGCTGCTGGTCGCCGCCCTGCGCCGGTTGGTCGTGCCCGACGAGCTGGAGGTCGCGGTGCCGTTCATGTTCGTCGTCGCGGCCTACGTGGCGGCCGAGTCGGTGCGGCCCGAGGCCGGCCTGTTCGCGACGACGGCCATGGGCGTGGCCGTCGCCAACCAGCGGGTCGTCCCCACCCGGGAGCTGCGCGCCTTCGGCGAGCCGGTCGTCGCCCTGCTGCTCGGCGCGCTCTTCGTCGTGCTCGCCGCGCGCGTCGACGGCGACGCCCTGATCGACCACGTGCCCGAGGCGCTCGCGCTCGCCGCGGTCCTCGCGCTCGTCGTCCGCCCGATCGTCGTCGCGCTCAGCACCGTCGGGCAGCACGGCCTCGGACGCCGCGACCGCGCCTTCCTCGCCTGCCTGGCGCCCCGGGGCGTCGTCGCGGCGGCAACGGCCGCGCTCTACTCGCTGCGTCTGGAGCAGATCGGCGAGCCCGCCGGCGGGCTGGTGCCGGTGGTGTTCGCCGTGGTCATCGTGCTCGCCCTCCTCTACGGGCTGGGCGCGGCGCCGGTGGCCCGGTTGCTGGGCGTCGCCCGCCCCCGCCCCCGGGGCGCGCTGCTGGTCGGCGGGCACCGGTGGGTGCTCGGGCTGGCCGGCGCGCTGGCCGCCCACGGCGTCCCCGTCGTCGTGGCCGCCCGGGGGCGGGCCGACCTGGCGGGGCGCGACGACCTTCCGTTCCGGGTGCACACCGGGCTGATCACCGCGCTGCCGTCGAGCGGCCTGCTCGACGACGTCGGGGGCGCGATCGTCGCGTCGCGCGACGACGAGGTCGACCTCATCGCCCACGACGTGGCGGTGTCGCAGCTCGGCCGGGGTGCCGTCTGGGTGCTGCCGAGCGAGCCCGTCGGGGACGGCGACCGGGCCGACCCCGAGCCCGACCCCCGGAGCTGGGCGCGGCGTCCCTTCTCGCCCGGCGCGACCCACGACGCCCTGGACGCCGCGACCGTCGCCGGCCACGAGGTGCGGACGGTCGACGCCGAGGACGTCCCCGACGGCGCGCACGTGCTGGCCCTGCTGGCACCGGACGGGCGGTGGACGGCGACCGTCGACGGACCCCGGCCCCCCGGGACCCGTGCCGTCGTCCTCGACCCGGCGCCGGACACCGCCGGGGAGCGCGAGAGCGCGACGGCCCCGGTCGAGCGCGAGCACCGGCGCGATCAGCGCGAGGCCGCGGCCGACGACTGACCGGTCGAGCCGAGCAGCTGCTGGGCGAGCGTCTCTGCGAGCCAGCGCTCGTAGCGGGCGCCGGACCAGCCGCGGTCGAGCACCAGCAGGCCGTAGACCTCGGGGGAGGCGAGGGCGTGGACGACGTCCGCGGCGTCGCGCTCGCGCACCCCCTCGCGGAGCGCGCCGGTGCGGGCGAGGGCCCGGGCGACGTGGCGCTGGCCCGCCTGGCGCTGGTGGGAGATCTCGTCGAGAAGCGTGGCGGCGTCGGGATCGGAGCGGGCGGCGTCGGCCAGGAGGCGGTGCACCGGGGCGGTGCGGGCCATGAGGTCCCGCAGCAGCGCGGCGAAGCGGGTGAGCAGCTCGTGGGGGTCGGCTGTGGCGAGCAGCTCCTGCACCCGGGGGCGGTCGAGCATCGCCACGTCCTCGTGGTCGCCGGCGACGGCGACGTCGATGACCGCCTTCAGGATCCCCAGCTTCGAGCCGAACAGCCGGTAGACGGTGGCCTGGGGGGTGTCGGAGGCCTCGCTGATCGCCTCGATGGTGGTGGCCGCGTAGCCCCGCT
>DATGPY010000152.1:0-3515 GCA_035304465.1 Acidimicrobiales bacterium
GAGGAGGAGGAGCCGCCGCCCGTCGTCGACGAGCCGGTCGAGGACGAGGTGGAGGAGGCCGAGGTCGTCGAGGTGGCCGCCGAGCCGGTCGGCGAGATCACCTTCACGACGATCCACAACCTGCTCGTGCCGGGCAACGGCATCGACGAGAACGCCCAGGCGACGACGACCACGACGGCGCAGCTGGCCAGCGGCAGCGCCGACGACGAGAGCCGCACGATCTGGATGATCATCGTGGCGCTGGCGGTGGTCGGCGTCCTCGTGGCCGTGCTGACCTGGCGCTACTGGCTGCTCACCCGCCCCGACCTCGACCTCGACGACGAGGAGGGCGACGAGGTGCCGGCCACGGAGGCCCCGCCCCGCGGCCGGCGCCGGTCGCCCGCGGGCCCGACCGACCGCCGAGCCGCCGCACCGCCCGCGGGTGCGGCCCGACCCGGCCCGGGGGACGACGGGCCCCGGCACCGCCGCGGCGCGGGTCGCGAGCGCGACCCGTTCTGGGACGGGCCGCCCGACCCCGGTGCTGCCGACGCCACCGCCGCGTTCGGGGCCCCGCCGGCCCACGGTGGCGGTCCCGACCCGGCCCGCCGCCCACGCGGCGGCGACCGCATCCCGCCGACCCCGGGTGGGCGCCTGCCCCGCCGGGACGAGGACCCCCGTGTCCGGGGCCGGGGCGACCGGCGCGGCGACGGCCTGCCCCCGCGGCCGCGCGGCCGGATGCCCGGCGACCCGGGCGCGCCCGGCGCCCGTCCGGGTGCCGACGGGCAGGACCGGGGGCGGCGTCCGCAACCCGACCGGCGTCCGGCGCGCCCCACGGCGCCGCGGCGCCCGCGGGGCCCGGCGCGCGACCACCCGGACCTCGACTGGGACGACCCCCGCTGGCGCTGATCCGCGGCTCGGTGGTGGCGGCCCGGCGGCGACCGTCCGTTAGCGTGCACCGCATGGGTGACACGCTCGACGTCGAGGCGATGATCCAGCGCTTCCGGGACCGGGCGCAGGCGGTGCGCAACCGCCCCCTGCCGCCGGTGGCGGGGGAGGAGCGCCTGCAGTTCATCCGCCAGGCGGAGATCGACTACATGGACTTCGCCATCATCGGTGACGCCGAGGGCTCGCTGGAGGACGGCATCCTCACCCTGCGGGTCGACCTCCGCCCGCCGGAGAAGCGGGGCACGCCGCCCGGCAGCTGAGGCCCGCGAGCCGTCGGGGGCGTGGGCCGGTTGCCGGCCGTCGGGCGCCCGACGTCCACCACATGCGAACGCAGGTTCGGGTCGGCCACGGGCGGCGGTATCGTGGGCGCGTGCCGCTCACGTGGCAGCCCACGCTCCTCGCCGGCGAGCAGCCCGGCTTCGACCCGGCCTTCGACGCCCTCGAGCACCACGAGTTGGGTTCGGGCGCCTGGTACGACGTCGTGCCCGGCTGGGTGACGGGGGCGGACGAGCTCTTCGCCCGCATCCACGAGGCGGCGCCGTGGACGTCGCGCGAGCGGCCGATGTACGACCGGACGGTCGTCGAGCCCCGCCTCACGACCGGGGCTTGGGGTGACCCGCCCGACCCCGTGCCGGCGATGGCCGAGGCCCTCTCGTCCCGCTACGGGCTCGACCTGCGGGTCGTGTCCGCGAACCTCTACCGGGACGGGCGGGACAGCGTCGCCTGGCACGGCGACCGGGTCGGGCGTCGCCGGCGCGAGACGGTGGTGGCGATCGTCTCGCTCGGGTCGCCCCGGCGGTTCCTGCTGCGCCCGAAGACGGGCGGCCGCTCGCTGCGCCTGACCCCCGCAGCGGGCGACCTCGTCGTCCTCGGCGGCACGTGCCAGCGCACCTGGGAGCACAGCGTGCCCAAGTGCGCGTCGGCCGGTCCGCGCATCAGCTTGATGTTCCGCGAGGAGTACTGACGGGGCCGACGCCGTCGTGGCGTCTCCCACGTGGGGCCGTGCGCCGACCGACGCCGGAGGGCCGGCGGGTGCCGGGCCCGTCCACGCCCGTCCTGGCGTCGCTCACCTGCGCCCGTGGTCGCCGGGGACGCCGGACGCACCGGAAGGGCTGCGGTGCTGGTGCGGGTTCGGGTGCCGGGTGCGCGAGCCTGAGGGCCATGACCGAGACGCCCGCCGGCCCGGACCGCCTCGCCGCGGTGCTGGCCGCCATCGACGAGGCCAACCGCGACGACCCGAACACGATCGTCGTCGACGGGGTCGAGCGTCCGAGGGAGCTGACCCACGCCGAGATGATGACCCGCTGGGTGCGGCACCTCGACCCCGCCTGCAGCGAGGCCCAGCTCATCGCGGCGCGGGCGCACCACCTGCGGCGGTGGGCGATCCCCCGGGACAGCTACCCCCGGGACCGGTCCGGCTACCTGCGCTGGCGCACGGCGCTCAAGAAGCAGCACGCCGAGGACGTCGGGCGCATCATGCGCGCCGCCGGCTACGACGACGGCGAGGTCGAGCGCGTGCAGGCGATCGTGACCAAACGGGGTCTCGGCACGGACCCCGAGGTCCAGGTCCACGAGGACGCCCTGTGCCTCGTGTTCCTCGAGACGCAGCTCGACGACCTGATCGACCGGTTCGACGAGGGCAAGGTCGTCGACATCCTCCGCAAGACGGCGCGCAAGATGAGCCCGGCCGGCCTGGCCGCCGCGGCGACGCTGGACCTGTCACCCCGGGGCGCCGCGCTGGTCGAGCGGGCGCTGGCAGAGGAGGACGGGCGCGACGACATGCGCCGGTCACCGGCGATGTAGCGTGGCCGGTCCGGTGATCGAGCCAGGAGCGGGAGAGGGCCACCGTTGGTGAGCGATGACGATCAGAGTCGAGAGGTCGGCGCGCCGATCCCTCCGCCGCCCGTGCCGCCGCCGCCCGACGGCTGGTCCGGTGCGGTGCCGCCAGCCGGTGCTCCGGTGCCACCACCTCCGCCGGCGGCGCCGGCGCCCCCGGCCGAGCACCGGCCCCCGCCGCCGGTGACCTCGGTGGGGGAGGAGGGCGACCCCGGCACCCCACCACCGCCGGCGCCGAGCGTCGGGTCGGGCACCGCCGAGTCCGACCCGACGGAGCGGCCGCCGGCCGGCGAGGGGCCCGAGCAGGACGCCGCGGAGGGCTCGGGGTCCGCCACCTCGGCCGCCGGCGACACGCCGCCGGCCGACCGCGCCGCGGGCGAGGACGGCGGCGAGGCCGGCACGCGTGCCGAGGACGCCTCGCCCGACGACGGCGGGCCGGGCGGCACGCGTGCCGAGGACGCCTCGCCCGACGGCGGGCCGGGCGCCTCCGCCGACGACGCGTCGGCGGCTGGCACCGTGCCCGAGGAGCCCGCCGAGCCGGCCGGCGACACCGACGGCTCGGCCGAGGGTGCCGAGGGAAGCGATCAGCCCACGTCGCCACCCCCGGCCGACCCGCCGTGGCAGCTCACGCCCACCCCACCGTGGCCGCACACGCCGCCCGCACCCACGCCCCCCGTGGCCGGGCCGCAGCCGGGCCCGCCGGGCACCACGGCGCCGCCCGTGCCGCCGCCGGCACCGGGTCCGGTGCCGTCCGG
>DATGPY010000153.1:0-10343 GCA_035304465.1 Acidimicrobiales bacterium
CTCGTCGCCCTGCCCGTCGCCGGGATGGTCGTCGCGCTGGTGCTGTTCCGCACCGACCGTCCGTCGCCGGCCGAGCGGTGGCGGGCGGCCAACGGCACCGCCGACGCCGTCCTCCCGGCGGTCGAGGGTGGCGCGTCGCACGCCACGGCCGCGCTGCCCGACGGCGCGCGGGTCGTCCTCCACCGCTCCGGCTGGACCCACCTCCGCACGGTCGACGGCGACCGGGCCGACCTCGTCGTGTGGGAGCTCGACGCCGGGGACCCGCTCACCGACGGGATGGTCGACCTCGTGGACGGTCGGTTCCCGGCCGCCGGAGACGAGGTGGCCGTGTCCCCGACCCTGGCGGCCGAGCTGGCGCTGGCCGTCGGCGACCGCCTCGAGGTCGAGCGGCCCGCGGAGGTGGCCCTCGCGGTCGTCGGGGTCGTCGAGGACCCGCAGGCCCTCGCCCGCCCGCTCGCGGTCACGCCCCCCGGCGGCGACCTGGCCGGCACCCACCGGCGCCCGGGCACCTGGACCGGACTCGTCGACCTCCCCGAGGACGTCGCGCCCGGCGCGCTGGCCGGTGTGCCCGACCTCGTCCTGCGGACCGACGTCACCGATCAGCCGGCGACGGGCGGGCCCTCGGTGCCGTGGCCCTACGTCCTCGGCGGGGTGGCCCTCACGGTCGCCGGGATCGTCGTCTCGGCGGCCTTCGCGGCCGGCGCCCGCCGTCAGCTGGTCACGCTCGGGCAGCTCTCGGCCAACGGCGCGCCCGACCGGCTCCTGCGGACGACGCTCGCGCTGCAGGGCACGGTCACCGGCCTCGTCGGCGCGCTGGCCGGCGTCGCGCTGGGCGCGGCCGTGCTGGCCACGAGCCGCGACCGCATCGAGCACCTCCTCGACCACCGGCTCGGCCCCTACGACGTCGACCCGCTGGAGATCGCCGGCGCGGCCGCCGTCGGTGTCCTGGCCGCCAGCCTCGCGGCGCTGATCCCGGCCCGCAGCGTGGCCCGCATCCCGACGCTGGCGGCGCTGGCCGGGCGGCGACCCCTGCCGCCGGTCCGCCGCCGCGTCACCGCCGCGGGCGTCGGGGCGGTGACGCTCGGCCTGGTCCTGCTCGGCCTCGCGGTCGCCGGGCACACGGCCACCGCCTCGACGGCGGGGTCGGGCTCGACCGAGCTGTGGGCCCTCGTCGGCGTGGCGGGCGGCGTCCTGCAGCTCCTCGGGGCCTGCGCGCTCAGCCCGGCGCTCGTCGCCCGCCTCGAACCGCTGGCCGGGCGGGCCCGGGGCACCTGGCGCCTGGCCGCTCGCAGCCTGGCGCGGGAGCGGGTGCGGACCGGTGCCGTCGTGAGCGCGGTCGCCGCCGCCCTCGGCCTGGCCGTCGCCGCCTCGGCGCTCGTGGCGGGCGGCGAGGCGAGCCGGTCCCGCTTCCCCGACCTCTCCGACCGGGTGGTGCTGGCCGGCGTCCGGGACCTCGCGGGCGACGGCCGGACCGTCGACGCGCACCGGCCGCCGGACCCGGCGCTCGCCGCGGCGCTCGCCGCGGTGCTGCCGGGCGCCGAGGAGGTGACGCTGCACGCCGCCGGCAGCCCGGCCGACTGGCCGGACGGCCCGGTGCCGCTGCTCGCCGACGAGGCGACCCTGGCCGCGCTCGATCTGGGCGACGGCGTCGCGGCGGCGCTCGCCGAGCACGGGCTGGTCGCCCTCCGGCCCCTCGCCGGGGTGGAGACGGTCACGCTGCCCGACGGCTCGCAGCGGCGCCTCGTCGTCGCCGACGCCGCGCACTCGGCCGGCCCGCACTGGCCGGTGCTCGCCAGCCCGGCGCTCGCCGAGGACCTGGGCCTCGAGCCGGCGCCCGCGGCCCTCGCCCTCGTGGCCGGCACGGCGCTGACCGACGACCAGGTCGCCGACGTGCGGGCCCTCGAGGAGGACTGGCAGCTCGACCACGCCCGGTCGCCGTCGTGGCTCGACATCTGGGTGCACCAGCCGCCGACCGGCCCGACGCCGGCGCAGATCGAGGCGGTCCTGTCCGGCGTCGCCCTCGTGGTGGCCGCCTTCGTCGTGGCCGCCGGCCTCGCCCTGGCGGCGGCCGACGCCCGCGACGAGCGCGACGTCCTCACGGTCGTCGGCGCCGGGCCCGGCGCGCTCGCCCGCGCTGCGGGGGCCCGGGCCTCGCTGCTCGCGGGCCTGGGCGCGCTGATGGCGGTCCCGCTCGGGCTGCTGCCGGTCGCCGTCTACGTGGCTGTGGACGACGGCTCGATGCCGCTTGTCGTGCCCTGGCGGACCGTCGGGCTCGTGGGCGTGGCGCTGCCCGTCGCCCTGGCGGCCGCCGCCGTCGCCACCAGCGCGGCGGCCCTGCGGCTGCGCCCCGTGCGGGTGTCGACCGCGGTGTTCGACTGAGGCGCCGGCTGCGGCGGCGGGCCGTCAGGCGATCGGCGCGCCCTCGCGCACGCCGTCGGGCAGCTCGAGCAACCGCACCGTGCCGTCCGGGTCGAGCGCGCCGAGGACCAGGAACTCGCTCGTGAACCCGGCGATGCGCTTGCGGCCGAGGTTGATGGCGCCGACGACCATGCGCCCCACGAGCTCCTCGGCCGAGTAGTTGGTGATCTGCGCGCTGGTGCGCAGGGTGCCGACGACGGGGCCGAAGTCGACGGTCAGCTTCCAGGCGGGCTTGCGGGCCTCGGGGAAGGGCTCGACGGCGGTCACCCGGCCGGCGCGCATGTCCACGGCGAAGAAGTGGTCGGCGCCGACGTCGGGCTTCCGCTCCAACCGCTCGGGTGCGTACGGCAGGCGTTCGGGGTCGATCTCGTGCTGGGCCACGGCCGACCATCCTGCCCGCGGCGCCGCCCGGGCGGCGCCCGGACCGCGTGGGGCGGTCTCGCCCCGTCCGGCGCCGTCGGCGCGGCGTGCCAAGATTCCCGTCCCCCATGGCACGGAAGATCCGTCTCCGACCCTGGCAGAAGCGCGCGCTCGACCGGCTCGCGGCCTGCGACTCGCCCGACTTCCTGGCGGTCGCGACCCCGGGCGCCGGCAAGACGACCTTCGCCCTCTGCGCGGCGGTGCAGGACCTGGCCGAGAACCCGGGTCGCCGCCTGGTCGTCGTCACGCCGACCTCGCACCTCAAGGTCCAGTGGGCGGACGCCGGCGCCCGCTTCGGGCTGCACCTCGAGCCCCGGTGGTCGCCGAGCGGAGGTCGCCTGCCGGCGGACGTGCACGGCATCGTCACCACCTACCAGCAGGTGGCCTCGAACCCCGACGCGCTCCGGCCGATCGCCGCCCGGTCGATGGTCGTGCTCGACGAGATCCACCACGCCGGGGACGAGCGGGCGTGGGGTGAGGCGGTGCGGCGGGCGTTCGAGGTGGCGCCCCGGCGCCTGGCGCTGTCGGGCACGCCGTTCCGGTCCGACACGCTCGCCATCCCCTTCGTCCGCTACGTCGGAGACGAGGCCGTGCCCGACTTCGAGTACGGCTACGCCGACGCGCTGGCCGACGGCCGGGTCGTGCGGCCGGTCTACTTCCCCCGCATCAACGGGTTCATGGAGTGGATCGCGCCCGACGGCACCGCCCAGTCCGCCGCCTTCGACGACCCGCTCGACCGGGCCCGGGCCGCGCAGCGCCTCCGCACCGCGCTGAGCCTGGACGGCGAGTGGCTGCCGACGGTGCTCGTGCAGGCCGACGAGCGCCTGCGGGCGCTGCGGCGCTCCCACCCCGAGGCGGGCGGGCTGGTCATCGCCGCCGACCAGGACCACGCGCAGGGGATCGCCGAGCTGCTGCGGGTCCGCTGCGGCGTGCGGGCGACCGTCGCCGTCTCGGACGACCCGATGTCGTCCAGCCGCATCGCCCGCTTCGCCACCTCGACCGATCCGTGGATCGTGGCCGTGCGCATGGTGTCCGAGGGTGTCGACATCCCCCGGCTGCGGGTCGGCGTCTACGCCACCACCACGACGACCGAGCTGTTCTTCCGCCAGGCCGTGGGGCGGCTCGTGCGCTGGACCCGGGGCGTCCCCCGCCAGAAGGCCTACCTGTTCATCCCCGACGACGTCCGGCTGCGCACGTACGCCACGCAGATCGCGGACGCCCGCCGGCACACCCTGCGCCGGCACGAGCGCGACGGCGACGAGCCGGCCGCCGACGAGGCCGCGCTCGACGAGCTGCGCCACGAGGACGACCGTGGCGAGCAGCTGTCGATGTTCACCGCGCTGTCGGCGGTGGTGACCGGTGAGGACACCTCGTCGGTGTTCGAGGCCGACGACGCGACGCTCGACCGGCTCGACCGCCTGGACGCGGCCGAGGACGGCGGTGAGGGCGACGCCGCGCTCGAGCTCGACCTGCCGCCGCTGCCGGGCAGCACCCGCCACGTCGGGGCCGGCGGCAACGGCGACGGGCGCGACCCGCGGCGCGAGCGCGAGGAGCTGCGGGAGCGCAACGCCAAGCTCGTGCAGGACATCGTCTGGGCGACCGGCCTCGCGCACGCGCAGGTGAACGGGCGCCTCAACCGCCTCGTCGGCGTCCGGCGCGTCGACGAGGCGACCGTGGAGCAGCTGCGCCGCCGGGCCCAGCAGGCCGAGCGCTGGCTCGCCAGCGTCTGACCGCGGCGCACGCCGGGACACGGAGAACCCAGCGTTCTCAAGGCCTTTCGCGCCCGTCACGGCGGTGACGCGCGGCGCGCACCCGACCACGGGAGCACCGTCCGTCACCGGCGGCCGGGCGAAAAGCCAGGATTTTCAAGGGCTTCGCGCGCACAGGGTGGTGACACCGGACGGGGAAACTCGTAAGAATACCGGGAGCATCCACGAGACAGCGGGTCGCGTTGAGGAGACTGAGCACGATCCCGTGCCGAGGAGGAAGCCCGTGAACCGACGAGACCTCGTCCAGGCCGTGGCCACCCAGACCGGTGTCGAGCGCAAGCAGGTCGACACCGTCCTCAGGGGGTTCACGGACGTCGTGACCGCTGTCGTCGCGAAGGGCGAGCCGGTGTCGATCTCCGGCTTCGCCAAGTTCGCCAAGGTCGACCGACCCGCCCGCATGGGCCGCAACCCGCAGACGCAGGAGCCGGTGCGGATCCGGGCCACCAAGCGGCCCCGCATCACGCCGCTCAAGGCCTTCAAGGACGCCGTGGCGAAGACGAGCCTCGCGCCCAAGCTGGCCCGTGGCGTGTGGCCGCCGGCCCCGGCGGCCAAGTCGACGGCGAAGTCGACGGCCAAGTCCACGGCCAAGAAGTCGACGGCCAAGAAGTCGACCAAGGCGTCCACCAAGAAGTCGGCCTCCAAGAAGGCGACCTCCAAGGGCCCCGCCGCCAAGCGCCCGGCGACCAAGAAGGCCTCGACCGCCCGCAAGGCCGCGAAGAAGGCCACCGCCAAGCGCTGACGGCCGCTGACGGACCGGCGCGGGGCGGGCGGCGCGGAGAACCCGGCGGCCGCGCCTAAACATCGCGTGCGGCCGAGGCGTTCTTGGGGCAGTGTTGGCAGCAACCGTGGCCCGGGAGCGTCCCACCTCCGCTGCGCCGATCGCGGTCGGCGCCCCCACCACGCTGTCGTTCGAGGCCTTCTACCTCGCGAACGAGCGGCGCCTCTTCCGCGCGCTCGTCGTGCTCACCGGCAGCCGCCACGAGGCCGAGGACCTCGCCCAGCTGGCCTTCTGCCGGGTGTGGGAGCGCTGGCACCGCGTGGCGCTGCTCGACGACCCCGTCGGCTACCTGTTCCGCACGGCCTTCAACGCCCACCGCAGCGCCACCCGCCGGGCCGTGCGGGCCGCCCGCCGCCTCGTCGAGGTCGTGGCCCACGCGGCCACCGCCTCGCCGCCCGAACCCGCCGACGTCGCGGCCGACCGCGACCACGTCGACCGGGTCCTCGCCCAGCTCAGCCCCCGCCAGCGGGAGGCCGTCGTGCTCACCCAGCTGCTCGACTGCAGCGCGACGGACGCCGCCCGCATCATGCGGATCCGCCCGGCGACCGTGCGGGTCCTCGTGAGCCAGGCCCGCGCCGTGCTGGTGCGGGAGGGGGAGGACGCGGAGCGCGAGCGTGAGCGATGACCCCGACCTTCGGTCCCGGCTCGAACGCATCGCATCAGCCGCCGGCGACCCACCGGAGGATGGCCTCCAGCGGGTCGCCGACCGCCGGCACCGCCGGCTGCGCCGCCGCCGTGGAGCTGTCGCTGCGGCGGCGGCGCTGGCGGTGCTGGCCAGCGGGGCGGCGCTGATCTCGGAGGACACGGCCGGCGACCGCGCGTCGGTCACCGCCTCCGAGTCGGCGTCGCCCCGCAGTCGCCCCGTCGAGGTGCCGCGCACGGTCGAGGTGCACTGCGCGCCGACCGGCATCAACGTCCCCGTCGCGTCGGTGCAGTCGCGCGTCGACGGCCTCCACATCCGGGTCCACAACTCGCAGGCGGTGCCGACGACCCTCGTCGTCGAGTCCGACCGGTGGTCCTCGGGCGAGATCCAGCTCGCCCCCGGCGTCCACGTCGTCCGCCAGCCCGTCCCGCCGGGCCAGCTGTCGATCGGGTGCGCGATCGACGGGGTCGTGCAGCGGCGGCGGGTCGACCTCGTCGACCCCCGGGGCTACTACACCGAACCCGAGCTCGACTGCGACGACGAGGGCGCCACCGTGCTGCGAGAGCTGCCGGTGGTGTCCCCGACGCACAACATCGTCGGCGCCGCCCGCGCCGCGCTGGCGCCGCACCTCGCCGGCGGCGGCGACGACGTGACCGTCACCGCCGTGCGGGGCTACCAGGCCCAGCGCCTCGGCGACGCCACCGAGGACCCGGTCGTCCAGGTCAACCGCGCCGGCGAGGTGGTCGCGTTCGTGCACGTGCGGGGCGAGGGCGGCGCACCCCACCCGCCGTGGACGACGGTCTCCGAGGCCGAGGTGTGCCGCTCGGCGCTCGACGACCCGGCCACCGGGGACCGGACCGGGGCCACCGGCGACGGCTCGGGCGCCGGCACCACCGGCGGCACGGCCGGCGACGCCGACCCGTCCGGCGACGGGGGCGGTGACGCCGGCGGTCAGGCGTAGAGCGCCTCGATCTGCGCCGCGTACTTGGCGAGCACGCCGCGCCGCTTGAGCTTCGAGGTCGGCGTCAGCTCGTCGCCGTCCGGCAGCCACTCGTCGGGCAGCACGGCGATCTTCCGCACCCGCTCGGCGGTGGCGAACCGGGTCATCACCTCGTCGACCGCCGCCTGCAGCTCGGCCTGGGCCCGCGAGTCGGCGGCGAGCTCGGCCAGCGAGCCGGCCTCGATGCCCCGCTCGGCGAACCAGCCCGGCGCGACCTCGGGGTCGAGCACGACCAGCGCGGCGACGAACGGCTTGCCGTCGCCCACCGCGCACGCCTGGCCGATGGCGGGGATGGTCTTCATCGCCGCCTCCAGGTTGGCGGGGCTGACGTTCTTGCCCCCGGCTGTGATGATGAGCTCCTTCTTGCGGTCGATGATCCGCAGGTAGCCGTCCTCGTCGAGGACCCCGACGTCGCCCGAGTGGAACGTGCCGTCGGGCTCGAGCGCCTCCGCCGTCTTCTCCGGGTCGTCGAGGTAGCCGGCGAAGACGTTGCCGCCCCGGCACAGCACCTCGCCGTCCTCGCCGAGGAACACCTCGACGCCGGGGAAGGCGCGTCCGACGGTGCCGACGCGCACCTCGTAGGGGTCCCACGTCATGGGGCCGGTGGTCTCCGAGAGGCCGTAGACCTCGGACATCGGCACGCCGATGGCCCGGAACCAGCGGATGAGCTCGGCCGGGATGGGGGCGGCCCCGGTCACCGCGAACTTGATCTGGTCGAGTCCGAGCATCTCGCGGACCGGCCGGAACGCGACCTCGTCGAGGAAGGCCCAGGTGGACTCGTCCTCCTCGGTGGCGGTGCCCGCGGTGCGCCGCTCGACGATCGGCTCGGCCGCGGCGACGGCCTCGTCGAAGCGTTGCTTCCTCTCGGGGTCGGCGGCCAGCGCCGCCTGCACGCCGGCGTGGAACTTCTCCCACACCCGGGGGACGCCGAAGAGCGTCTCGGGGCGCACCTCGCGGCAGTAGGCGGCGATCTGGGACGGGTCGGGGCAGCAGGTGACCTGGAACCCGCCGATCGCCGCCATGTAGTGGCTGACCATCCGCTCGGCGACGTGCGCCATCGGCAGGTACGAGACGGTGCGGAAGCCGGCCGGGTCGATGCCGACGAGGTGGAGGTAGCCCTGGACGGTCCAGACCACGTTGCGGTGGGTGAGCATGACGCCCTTGGGTGGGCCCGTCGTGCCCGAGGTGTAGATCACGGTCGCCAGCGACTCGGGGGTCAGCTCGGCGGCCGCGGCCCGCAGGTCGATCGGCTGCTGCCCGTCGGTGAGCACCTCGCCGGCGAGCACGTCGCCGGGCGCCCCGTCGGCGTCGCGCAGCACGACGACGTCCTCGAGGAGCGGCAGCTGGTCGCGCACCGGGGCGAACCGCTCGGCGAAGCTCGGGTCCTCGACGACCGCGAGCTTGGCCTTGCTGTGGCCGACGAGGTAGGCGACCTGCTCGGGCGCCGACGAGTTGTAGATCGAGATCGGCGTGGCCCCGCAGCACAGCGCCGCCAGGTCGACGACGTGGAACTCCGGGATGTTGCGCATCATGAGCACGACCCGGTCGCCGGGGCCGACGCCGAGCGCCCGCATGCCGGCGGCGGTGCGGGCCACCTGGTCGGCCAGTCGGGCGAAGGTGATCTCGCGCCAGCCGTCGCCGTCGCGGTCGCGCAGGGCCACGAGGTCGGGGTGGGCGTCGACCGTGTCGAGCCAGCGCCCGAGGATCGTCTGCCCCGCCACCTCGGCGTCGATCGCCTCGGCCACGGCGGTGCGGGGTGTGGTCTCCACGATGTGCCCTCCCTCTCCGGCCTGTGACGAACGCCACAAGGCTAGTGCGACCGTCCCCGGTGCGCCGCCGGCGCCGTCCGCGCCGGTTGCGCACGCCCTCGGTGCTGGGCAGACTGGCTTGACCGAACGGTCAAGTGCGCCACCCCTGCTGGCCTGGTGACCCCGTCCGGGGGCTCCCGGGGGAGGGGCGAGACAGAAGGAGCCACCCATGCCCACTGCCGTGATCGTCGACGCCGTCCGCACCGCCGGGGGCAAGCGCAACGGCAAGCTCTCCGGCTGGCACCCGGCCGACCTCGCCGCCGAGGTCCTCAACGCCCTGGTGCAGCGCAACGACCTCGACCCGATGCTGGTCGAGGACGTGATCATGGGCTGCGTCATGCAGGCCGGCGCGCAGTCGCTCAACATCGGCCGCAACGCGGTGCTGGCCGCCGGCTGGCCCGAGGACATCCCGGCTACCACCGTCGACCGCCAGTGCGGCTCGTCGCAGCAGGCCGCGCACTTCGCCGCCCAGGCCGTCATGTCGGGCGCCCACGACGTCGTCGTCGCCGCCGGCGTCGAGGTGATGAGCCAGGTGCCGATGGGCGCCTCGATCGGCGACGGCAAGTTCGGGTTCCCCTTCGGCCCCCGGGTGACCGACCGCTACAAGGACGTCGGCGGCCTCGTCCCCCAGGGCATCTCGGCCGAGATGATCGCCGACAAGTGGGGGCTCACCCGCGAGGACCTCGACGCCTACGGCCTGGAGAGCCAGCGCCGGGCCGCCCAGGCCACCCGCGAGGGCCGGTTCGAGAACGAGATCGTGCCGGTGCGGGCCATCCACCGGGACAAGGACACCGGCGAGATCACCGAGACCGACGAGATGGTCACCCGCGACGAGGGCATCCGCGAGGACACGACCCTCGAGGGGCTGGCCAAGCTGAAGCCGGCGTTCAAGCCCGACGGCAAGGTCACCGCCGGGAACTCGAGCCAGATCACCGACGGCGCCTCGGCCGCGCTCATCATGAGCGAGGAGAAGGCCACCGAGCTCGGCCTCACGCCCCGGGCCCGGTTCCACACCTTCGCCCTCGCCGGCGTCGACCCGGTGACCATGCTCACCGGCCCCATCCCGGCCACCGCCAAGGCGCTGGAGAAGGCCGGCATGACCGTCGACGACATCGACCTGTTCGAGGTCAACGAGGCCTTCGCCTCGGTCGTGCTGGCCTGGTTCAAGGAGACGGGCGCCGACCCGGCCAAGACCAACGTCAACGGCGGCGCCATCGCCCTCGGCCACCCGCTCGGCTGCTCGGGCACGAAGCTGCTGGCCACCCTGGTCAACGAGCTCGAGCGCACCGGCGGGCGCTACGGCCTGCAGACGATGTGCGAGGGCGGCGGCATGGCCAACGCCACCATCATCGAGCGCCTCGGCTGACCGCCGGCCCGCACGACCGCCGCGTGGCCCGTCGGCGGCGGCCGCCCTGTGGCCACGACGCACACCTGCCCGCGGGGCGCCGGGTCCTCTCGGCGCCCCGCGGCGCGCCTGGGCCCGGCGGCGAAGTTGTCGCACGCGCCG
>DATGPY010000154.1:0-8295 GCA_035304465.1 Acidimicrobiales bacterium
CCGCGTTGACCCGGACGGTGACGTTGTCCCGGGTGATGATGTCCTGCGGCGGGATGTCGTAGGTGACCGTCCGCAGGCTCACCTTCACCATCCGGTCGACGATCGGGATGATCACGAACAGGCCGGGCCCCTTGGCCCCGACCACCCGGCCCAGCCGGAAGATCACGCCCCGCTCGTACTCGGGCACGATCCTGATCGCCGACGCGACCAGGATGATCAGCACCACCAGCGCGGCGGCGAGACCGAAGAGCAGGCCTTCGCTCATGGTCGGGTGTCTCCTTCCTCGACGCCCACGGCGTCCTCGGCGTCCTCCGTGTCCTCGGTGGGGAGGCGGGTGACGACCAGCTGGAGCCCGTCGACGTCGCGGACCTCCACCTCGTCCCCCGGGGCCAGCGGCTCGTCGCCGCGCACCGTCCACCACGCCCCCTCGACCAACGCCTGGCCCGACGGCCCGGCGGCCCGGGCGACGGTGACCCGGCGGCCGACGAGCGCCTGCGGCCCGACGACGGTCGGCGCGGTGCGGGCGTGCGCGGCCAGGCGGCCGGCCACGACGACCGCCACCCCGACGACCGCGACGATGGGCACCACGGCGGCGAGGCTGAGCGACACGCCCGGGCCCTCGTCCCGGAACGTGAACACGCCGGCGAGCGCGAGCGACACCGCCCCCAGTGCCGCGGCGGCGCCGATGCCGGGAACCGCCACCTCGACGCCGAACAGCACCGCGGCGACGGCGAGGAAGATCAGACCCACGGCGTCGACCGGCAGCACGGCCAGCGAGAACAGCGCCAGCACCAGCAGCACCGCCCCGAGCCCTCCGCCCACGCCGATGCCGGGCGTGGCGATCTCGTAGATGATCGCCAGGGTCCCGAGCGACATGAACAGGAAGGCGAGGTTCGGGTCGGCCAACCACTGCAGCAGGCGTCGGAACGCCGACATGTCCTGCTCGACGACCTCGGCGTCCGCCGTGTCGAGCGTGACGACGGTGCCGTCGGGCAGCTCGACCCGGGTGCCGTCGACGAGCTCGAGCAGCTCCGGCCGGTCCACCGCCACCAGGTCGGCGACATCCTCGTCCACGGCCTCCGACGCCGACAGGGCCCGGCCCTCGGTGACCGCCTCGGCCGCCACCTCGACGTCGCGTCCCCGCTCCTCGGCGACGGCCCGGGCGTACGCGGCGGCGTCGTTCACGACCTTGTCGCCGACCTCGCCGCCCTCCAGGTCGACCGGCGTGGCAGCGCCGATCGTCGTCCCCGGCGCCATGGCCACGACGTGCGACGACCAGGCGATGAGCGCCCCGGCCGACGCCGCCCGGGCGCCGGAGGGCGTCACGTGGACGACGACCGGCACCTCGGCCCGCAGGAAGGTCTGGACGATGTCCCGCATGGCGGTGTCCAGCCCGCCCGGCGTGTCCATCTCGACGACGACGGCGGCATACCCCTCGTCTTCGGCCGTGGACACGACGTCGGCCAGGTGGTCGGCGATCACCGGGGTGATCGGGTCGTCGACCGAGGTGACGAGCACGGTGGGGCGGCCCTCGCCGGTCTGCGCCCCGGCAGGGGCGAGCGGTCCGAGCAGGCCGAGCACGGCGCCCAGCGCCAGCAGCACGGCACCGAGCACCACCCTGCCCCGCGTGCGTCTCGCCGCCTCCTCCACGCCCCGAGGGTATCTGCCCGCCGGATCGGGCGGCCCCGCGGCCGGCGCCGCAGCGTGGCGGGCCGAGCAGACCTCGTGATCGTCCCGCGACGAGCGGCGCGACGGGCCGGCCGGTGTGGGGCCACCGCCCCCCCGGGCAGGTCCGGGCGGCGTGCGGGGAGGGCTAGCGTCGGGGGTCGTGGATCTCGACGCCGCCATGGGGCTCGCACTGGAGGAGGCCGACGCCGCGCTCGCCCACGGGGACGTCCCGGTGGGGGCGATCGTGCTGCGCGACGGGGAGGTCATCGCCCGCCGCCACAACGAGCGCCAGGCGACCGGCGACCCGACCGCCCACGCCGAGATCCTGGCCCTGCGGGACGCCGCGGCCGTCGTCGGCGGGTGGCGGCTCACCGGTACGACGCTGGTCGTCACCCTCGAGCCCTGTCCCATGTGCGCCGGGGCGCTGGTGGCGTCGCGGGTCGACCGGGTGGTGTTCGGCGCCGCCGATCCCCGGGCGGGCTCCTGCGGGTCGCTCTACAACCTGTGCGCCGACCCCCGGCTGAACCACGAGGTCGAGGTCGTGGCCGGGGTGCGGGCGGAGGAGGGGGCGGCGCTGCTCACCGACTTCTTCGGCGAGAGGCGGACCTGACCGGCCGGCGAGCCAGGCCGGCGGGCGGGGGCCGTCACCCGAACCGCCGGCGCCGGCTCGCGCGGCCGGCGACCGGGGCAGCGCGGTTCCGGCCTCAGCTGGCGACCGGCGTGACGTCGGCGTCGCCGGCGCCCGGGCGGTGGGCGTCCAGCTCGACGACGGGCCCGGCGGCCTCACGGGGCTCGGAGCGGGTGCCGGCGACCAGCCGCCCGCGGGCGCCGCACCAGCACTGCCAGTCCAGGACCGGTCCCTCGGGCGACGTCCAGATGCCCTCGACGCGGGACATGTCGAGCAGCACCGAGGACCCGTGCTCGTGACAGTGGACCTCGAACATCATGGGCGTCTCCTTGGGGGGGGGTCGGTGGATGCAGTCCACTTCGCAGACCATTCGTGGACTGCATGCGAATTGGCATGTACAGTGTTTCGTTGACAGGTGCCATTTCCAGAGCCATTTCGGAGACGAGTGGTATGCAACCCATCGAGGCGGTGCTGGGCCGGTGGTCCGACGGGCCGGGCCCGCTGCACCGCAAGCTCGCCGACGCCCTCCGCACCGCCGTCGAGCAGGGCCGCATCCCGGCCGGCGAGCGCCTCCCCTCCGAGCGCGAGCTCGCCCGGCGCCTGGCGGTCAGCCGCAGCACCGTCGTCACCGCCTACGGGCACCTGCGCAGCGAGGGCCTGCTCGAGAGCCGCCAAGGCAGCGGGACCCGCGTGCGCGCGCAGGTCTCCGGCCCGCCACCCTACGTCCACGAGCTGCCGGTCAGCCCCGTCTACCGGACGCTGATCGACGTCCGCAGCGACGTCATCTCGCTCGCCGCCGCCATCTTCCCCGCCCACCCCCGCGTCGCCGAGGTCGCCGCCCGGGTCATGGCCGAGGACGGCGAGAAGCTGCTCGCCCAGGGCGGCTACCTCCCGGCCGGCCTGCCGGCGCTGCGCGAGGCGCTCGCCGAGCGCTACACCGAGCAGGGCCTGCCCACCAGCCCCGACCAGATCGTCGTCACCACCGGCGCCCAGCAGGCGGTCAGCCTGGCGGCCCAGCTCTTCGTGGGGCCCCGCGACCAGGTGGTCGTCGAGTCGCCCAGCTTCAGCGGCACGCTCGACATCATCCGCGCCCGGGGCGCCCGCGTCGTCGAGGTGCCGGTCGACGGCGGCGGGGTCGACGTGCGCGGCGTGGCGCGGATCGTCACCCAGGACCACCCCGTGCTCGTCTACCTCATGCCGTCGTTCCACAACCCGACGGGCGCCATGCTCGCCGCCAACCGGCGGCGCGACCTGGCCGAGCTGGTGGCGGAGACGCGCGTCCCGCTCGTCGAGGACAACGCGCTCGAGAACGCGCCCCTCGACGACGACTGGCTCCCGCCGATCGCCGCCTACGCCCCCGCCGACGCGCCGGTCCTGTCGGCGGGGTCGTTCAGCAAGGCGGCGTGGGGCGGTCTGCGGGTGGGGTGGCTGCGGGGACCGGTCGAACTGGTCGACCGCGTCGTCGAGCTGAAGGCGATGAACGACCTCGGCTCGCCGCTGTTCGACCAGGCCCTCGCCGCCCGCCTCGTCCCCCACCTGGACGAGATGCGGGCCGACCACCGCGACATGCTCAACCGCAACCTGGCGCTGGTCTCCCGGCTGCTCACCGACCTGCTCCCGGACTGGCGCTGGTCTCGCCCCAAGGGCGGGCCGTCGCTGTGGGTCGAGCTGCCGGAGGGCAGCGCCTCCGCCTTCACGCAGGTCGCGCTGCGCTACGGCGTCGAGGTGATCCCCGGCGACCAGATGTCGGCCACCGGCGCGGGCGAGCGGAAGCTGCGGCTGCCCTTCAGCGCCGACCCGCCGGTCCTGGAGGAGACCCTCCTGCGCCTGGCCCGGGCGTGGGAGGCGTACGCGCCCCAGCGCCAGCAGGCCCCCTCACCCAGCCGGCCGGTCGTCGTCTGACCGCCGGAGCCGGCGAGGGCGGCCGGCCTCCGGGTTCGGAGGCGGCCCGCGCCTCTGGTAGCTTCGTCGCCGGAAGGTTGCCAGAGCGGACGAATGGGGCGGCCTCGAAAGCCGTTGTGGCCTTCGGGTCACCGTGGGTTCGAATCCCACACCTTCCGCTGACCGGGTCCCGGGCGGCGTGCACCGCCCGGGACCCTGCGCGTCCACGGAGACCGACGTGGCGGGCGGTGCGCGTCGCCGTTCCGGCGTCTCCAGCACACCCGCGCGCCGGAGACGCCAGGGCGCGGCGGTCGCCCGCTCACGGGTGCCCCCAGGGATCAGTCCCAGCAGAGGCAGAACGGGTGGCCGGCGGGGTCGAAGTAGACCCGCCAGTCCTCGTCGATGCCGGGCTGCACCTCGGCGCGGCGGGCGCCGATCGCCAGGACCCGGGCCTCGGCCTCCTCGATGTCCGTGACGGTCACGTCGATGTGGAACTGCTGGCCACGCTCGGCGCTGGGCCACTCCGGCGGCTGGTGGTCGGGGGCCCGCTGGAAGCTGAGGATCACGCTGGCGCCGTCCCGCAGGTTGACCCAGTCGTCGTCGGCGTAGGTGATCTCGCCGCCCACCAGCTCCCGGTAGAACTCGGCCAGCGCTCGAGGATCGGGGCAGTCCAGCACGACGGCGCGCATCTGTGCGATCGGCATGGGCGGGGAACGTACCGGCGAGGGGTCGGCGCCCCGAGCGAGTTTCCGCCCGATGTCACACCGGGGCATCGGCCGGTGTCCTCCTGCCGAACGCACGAGGAGGTCGACATGAGCACGAGCCCGCAGATCCGCCCGGCCGCGGACAGGGGTGTCCGTCGGGACCCCGTTCCGGGGAGACTGGGCACGTGAGCGCCGACCCCTTCGACCGGCACCGGGGGCTGCTCTTCACGGTCGCCTACGAGATGCTCGGGTCCGCGTCGGACGCCGAGGACGTCGTCCAGGAGGCGTGGCTGCGGTGGTCGGCGGTCGACCAGGCGACGGTGCACTCCCCCCGCGCCTACCTGGTCAGCATCGTCACCCGGCAGGCGCTCAACCGCCTCCGGACCCTCGCCCGGCGGCGGGAGGACTACGTCGGCGAGTGGCTCCCCGAGCCCGTCGTCACCAGCCCCGACGTCGCCGAGGACGTGGAGCTGGCCGAGAACGTGTCGATGGCGATGCTCACCGTCCTGGAGACGCTGGGCCCGACCGAGCGGGCGGTGTTCGTGCTGCGCGAGGTGTTCGAGACGCCCTACGACGAGATCGCCGCCGCCGTCGGCAAGACCCCGGCGGCGGTGCGGCAGATCGCCCACCGGGCCCGGGAGCACGTCGCCGCCCGCCGGCCCCGCATGGAGGTGAGCCGGGCCGAGCAGGAGCAGGCCGTCGAGCGGTTCCTCGAGGCCCTCCAGAGCGGCGACGTGCAGCGGTTGCTCGACGTCCTGGCGCCGGACGTCGTCGCCGTGTCCGACGGCGGCGGCATCGTCCCCGCGCTGCGGCGCCCGGTCCGCGGCGCCGAGAAGGTCGCCCGGCTGCTGGCCCGGTTCGCCGCCGAGGCGCCGGAGGCCCGGGTCGGCACGACGACGCTCAACGGCGCCCCGGCGGGCCGCATCGACGTCGAGGGCGTGGGCACCGTGGCCGTCACCGTGACGGTGACGCCGGGCGGCGACGGCTCGCCTCGGATCTCCGGCATCTACGCCGTCGTCAACCCGCAGAAGCTGGCGTGGCTCGACGGCGAGGTGCAGCTCACCCGCTAGGGCCTCGGAAGGGTCATTCCCCGTGGCTCCACAAGCGGAGATCCACGCGTCACTGCTCAGTCAGCAACGTGACGATCGCCACGATCTGCACGGCGACGATGACAACAGGGACAACCACCAGCCAGAAGCGGAGGATGTTCCGAATGCTCTGGAGGTGATCGACGATCGCGTCCAGGTAGTCGAGGTCGGTTAGATGCTCCCCCCTCCCGTACCTCGGGTCGGACGAAGGACCCCGCGTGAAGTCCAGCCACTCACCGTCCCACTTCCTCTGCGCCGCCTCGCCTCGCGGATCCGGATACCAGCCCGGTTCTGTCGGTTGAACATGTGTGGCCACCGCCTGCCCCCTACGCCTCAGAAGGAACGAACAGCGCGGTCGAGCAGCAGGCAGCCGACGACCGTGCCGGTGCGGCCGACACCGCCCCAGCAGTGGACGTAGACGCCGCCCCGCCGCTCGGCCTCGGCGATGAGCCGGAGGATCTCGTCGTAGTCGGGATCGCTGACCACCCCGAGGTCGGGGATCCCGTGGCGCTCGTGGCGCAGGTCGAGCCCCCGGGCCGCGGCGACCTCCTTCACCAGGTCCGAGTAGCGCGCCAGGCCGTCCGCCGGCGTGGTGAGGTCGACGAAGGTGCGGATGCCGGCGTCCACCAACAGGTCGATCTTCTGGCGGGCCCGGCCGGGGTCGGGGTGGCCCGGGTACTCGCCGGCCAGCACGCCCGGGGTGACCCACCACGCGTGCAGGAGGTCGTCGTGGGGCCACTCCGGCCGACCGGCGGCCGCCTCGCGGCGGGCCGCCTCGTACAGGCCGGCGGCCAGCGCCTCGATCCGGTGCCGCATCACCAGCTTCTCCCGCCACCCCGCCGGGATGCCCGCCAGGCCCCACCGGGCGCCGGCGAGCTGGCCGGCGATGGCGGCGGTCGTGTCGGCGTCGTCGCCCAGGTTGGCGGCCCGCAGCACGGCGTCGCGGAAGTCGCGCGCGCCCGCCACGGCCCAGACGGCGGCCTCGAGCGCGTCGACGCAGTAGCCGGACCCCCGCACCTCGGCCGCCGTCTTGGCCCGCCACGACCCCTCGGCGACCGCACGGACCTCGTCGTGCAGCGGCCCCCACCGCCAGAAGCCGGGGGCGAGCACCGCGTCGGCCGGCTGGCCGTCGATCAGCGCCGCCACCATCGCCCCGAGCACCCGGCAGGTGTCCACCGGCCGGGTCGCCGGGTGGGTCGGGCGGCTCGACTCCCCCGACCGCTCGGCGGCCCGCGCCACGTCGTGGTGCCACCGGATCGGCACCGGCGCCAGTCGCATGAGCGACCCGTTGGCCGCCTGCTCCTCGTCCGGCACGGGGTCGATCGGCTCGCCGGTCCGCTCGAACCGCCGGAGCTGGGCGCTGACCGTGTTGCCGATGTCGAAGCAGCGCCCGTTCGACGACAGGTAGCCCTCCCGGGACCACAGCACGTACCGGCGCATCTGGTCGGCGGGGTCGTGGTCGCCCCGATCGAGCAGGGACTCGGCCAGGCACAGCGCCATCGAGGTGTCGTCGGTCCACTCGCCGGGCTTCAACAGGAACGGGCCGCCGCCGACCATGTCGTCGATCGGCGCGAAGGTCCCGGGACGCTTGAACCCCAGCGTCGTCCCGACGGCGTCGCCGCAGGCCAGACCGACGAGGGCGCCGATCGCCCGGTCCCGCCGCCCCGCGTCCGCCGCGGCCCCCACCGGGGCGCCACCGTCGCCCCGCCCGGCCGGCATCCGCTGATCCGCCACGTGCAACCTCCTGGCCGTCCCGTCAGCTCCTCCGGGTCGGCGTCCCTCGACCCGGCGCGCGCGGCCACGCCGCCCGCCGGTCGGTCCGCCCGCCCGTCGGGGCGCCACGCTACCCGCGCGCCGCGGACGCCTCGCGCACCGTGAGCGGCGGGCGACGGCGCCGGGCCGCCCCTCGCCGCGGCACCGGCCGTCGCCGCACCTGCTCACACGAACCGTGCTGCGGTGATCGTGGCCCGGAAGAACGGGTCGCCCAGGCGGTCGCCCGCCGGTGCCGCGGGGGCGCGGGCGGCGGCGTCGACCGGCGGGCCCCACGCCGCCTCGATCGCCCGGGGCAGGGTGAAGCCGTCGGCCCGGACCTCGCCGCCGAAGCTCACGGCGAACAGGCGCTCGGCGTAGCCGGTGCCGTCGGGGTCGCCCCACCGGGGCATCGAGATCGACCGCAGCGCGCCCTGGTCGTCCACCTCGACGGTGACGTCGTGCTCCCAGCGCCCGACGTGGACCCGGGCGACGGCGCGGCGCTCGTCGACGGCCCGCCACGTCACCGCCGGGCTGACCGCCGCCCCCGGCACGAGCAGCGCCTCGCCCGCCAGGC